>CAZJCI010000006.1:0-21673 GCA_964544455.1 uncultured Oscillospiraceae bacterium | reverse complement strand
CCCGACATCTGTTGAATTCTGCCACAGCATTGGTCTTGACTATGTATCTTGCTCACCGTTCCGTGTGCCGATTGCAAGACTTGCGGCTGCACAGGCGGCTATTAAGGGTTAATCCAATCAAACAACATTTTAAATGGCAAATTCTTTTATCGCTAAAAAACAAAACCAAATATAAATCGACCTTATCGGATTCGTCCGATAAGGTCTTTTTTATGATTATAAATCTTATAATCTCCGGTTTTATGAGAATTTGAATAATATATGTAACGCTGTGATGATAAGGAGAGATTTTGCATTTTCGGCAAAACGAGCGTTATTAAAAAAAGTCGATTTGAAAAATCGGAATTATTTTTGAAATATCTATTTGCGCATATTAAAAATCAACGAAACGGTATTACCTTTTTTGAGCGGTTTATATGGAATATTGTATGTTTTATCCCCTTGTTACCGAAAAGTTTATGTAGATATTTGTTATAATTAAAATATTATTTTTTACCTGTTGAAAAAAAGCGAAATTTATGATATAATACTATTATCGCATGAGGAACGGAGGGATATTTTGAATTACATAGGTTCAAAATTATCGTTAATTGATTTTTTGGTTGACTGTATTAAGCAAGTCAGTAATATAAATAATGGTATATTTGCCGATTTATTTGCCGGAACGGGGATAGTCGGTTCAACATTCAAAAAAAATGGGTTTGAAGTTTTTGCCAATGATATTCAATATTACAGTTATGTTCTGAATAAACATTTTATTGAAAATTCCGAAAATGTAGATACTTCAATTGTAAGACATTTGAATACTTTGAAAGGAACGGAAGGTTTTATATATAAAAACTATTGCAACGGTTCCGGATGTGAACGCAATTATTTTACAGATGAAAACGGAAAGAAATGCGACGCAATTCGCATAGAAATTGACGCACTTTATAAAAGTAATGAAATTACGGAAAATCAGTACTATTATCTGCTTGCAAGTCTTATAAATTCCATAGACAAATACGCAAATACAGCTTCGGTCTATGGCGCATTTTTGAAACATATAAAAAAATCAGCCGCCAAAACATTTGAATTTGAGCTTCTTCCGATAATAAAAGGCAAAAAAGGAAAAGTATTTAACGAAGATATAAACAATCTTATTAGAAGAATAGGCGGCGATATATTATATCTTGACCCTCCTTATAACGCACGTCAATATTGTGCCAATTATCATGTCCTTGAAACAATATCGCGTTATGACAGTCCGATATTAAGCGGGAAAACGGGATTAAGAGATTATAATAGTCAGAAAAGCAAATATTGCTCCGCAAAAACCGCCGAAAGCAGTTTTGACGATTTAATTTCAAATGCCGATTTTAAATATATTTTTTTAAGCTATAATAACGAAGGGCTTATGTCGCTTAATTCAATTCGTGATATATTAAGCCAATACGGGAAATATGAAGTATTCACCAAAGAATATCATCGTTTTAGAGCAGATAAAGAAGAAAACCGTAACCATAAAGCTTCCACAACAACGGAATATTTGCATTGCCTTATAAAATAATTCGGAGGTAAAAATGGCAAAATATAACGATTTAGATTTAAGCAATTGGAAACAATATGATGATATTTATACCGATTCGCTTTGGCTTATTGAAAAAAGAGATAATTCGGGAGTTCATTCGGGGCATTATCATGGTAATTTTGTACCTCAAATTCCAAATCAGCTTTTTCGTCGATATACAAAAACCGGAGAATGGATTTTAGATCCTTTTATGGGCAGCGGGACATCCCTCATTGAAGCTCAGCGACTTGGGCGAAATTTTATAGGAATTGAATTGCAAGAGGAAGTTGCAAAGGAAGCATATCAGCGTATATCTTTGGAAAAAAATATTTATTGTCACGGCAAGATTTGCGTTGCCGACAGCAGAACGGCAAATATTCAGGCAATATTGCAAAAAGATAATATAGAAAAAGTACAGTTTGTAATTTTTCATCCGCCGTATTGGGATATAATCAAATTTTCGGATAATCAAAATGATATCTCGAATTCCGAAACCCTTGAAATATTTCTTGATAATTTTGGGCAAGTTATTGATAATACAACGCGATATTTGGAAAAGAACAGGTACTGTGCTGTTGTTATCGGTGACAAATATGCTAACGGTGAAATAGTTCCTCTTGGATTTCACTGTATGAATCTATTTTTGCAACGCGAATTTAAAATGAAAGCGATTTTGGTAAAAAACTTTGAAGATACTAAAAGTAAATTAAACCGAAAAGCTATATGGCGTTATCGAGCGCTTGCAAGTGATTTTTATATTTTCAAACACGAATATATTCTTATATTCAAAAAAGTGAAGTAGTATGAAACTGCTTCACTTTTGCTGTTTTACGGTAATTTACTTTAAACAAACCTAATGCGTGCAAGTATATAATCAGTCCTTTTTTTCTGCTAAGTGTTTTTTAAATTCCAACGGATCATACCAATAACATCCCACACAGGCATTTTCTTCTCTGTTATGCTCGGCAATTCCTGCATAGTAGGACATAGGATACCCAAGTTGCATTGCATCCTATCTGACACCGGTGAGCATACATTCTTTGCAGAATTGCCTTTTGGCATCATTTGCCGCTTTGCTTAACGGCTGAAAATCGGATAATCTTTGCTCCTCGTTTTTCATAACCCTATCTTCGTTTTTCATTCCGTTTTTGTGATCAACTTCCGGATTTGAAGTCCCCAAAACAACGCATCGCATACTTGAAATTTTTCTTTTGATATCCGCCCGAATATGCTGTGAATAATCTCCATCATTAAAACCGTTTAAACGAACTCGGTCTATGCCGTTTCCCGACGTTAGGCTTTTATCGAATTCTATTATGTATTTTTTGGCAAGAGTGGATTCTTTTCTTGCCCACGAAGCACCGTTGCCAAACTTCAATTCTGCAAATTCACCTACAAATTCGCTGCAATTTACCCAACGGCTGACTCCTTTATTATTAGGCTGTGCAAGTCTTATGAACATTGCGGTTTTTGTTTCTTTTGCCATATTACATTTTCTCCTATTCAAATTTAAAAATCGTTTCAACCGGTATTTCCAAAGCGTCAGCTATATTAAACGCAAGTTCAAGCGATATTGGCGTAATCATATTCGGAGCTTCGATATTACTCATATGAGTTCTGCTTATATCGACAAGTTCCGCAAGTTGCGCTTGCGTTATATTTCTTAATTTACGATAATGCGCTATATTCTCCCCTACTTTGATGTATTTTTCATAATTTGGTATTTTTTTAAATTCGGACATAAAATTACGCTCCCATTACCGATTATTATAATTGCAATTACGATTATAGCATATCCGCATTTTGCTTAAAACAAACTGAAGGTTTGCAAAAGCAATCTGTCCGTTTGCAATCGCAATGCGTCTGTTTGCTTTTTGTTTGGTTATTTTATGCTTGCTTAAAGGCTGATTTTTGAGCAATTCGACTGCTTTTGAAAAAGGCATATGCGGAAATTAAACGAAAAAAACGTAATAAATTTAAAACGACAAACCGCTGTTTTTTGCGCCATATACGCATTTTCTCAGATTTGTGCTATTTTCACAATTTCAATTCAAAAAACAGCGTGCTGTTTTTTGGAAGTTCATATTATGTTAATTGACAAAAATGTCGAATTATGTTATACTTTAAAAGTAAATATAATGGGTTTATATATGCGAAATGAAAGGAGTTAAAAATTGGTTTCATTAAAAAAATTGTTTGCTCCGACAGATATGACTGTCGGCGCACCCTGGAAAAGTATAGTTGTATTCACTCTCCCCATGCTTATAGGCAATATGGCGCAACAGCTTTATAACACCGTTGACAGTATTGTTGTAAGCCACTACATAAAAGATTCGGCGGAAGTTCTTGCGGCAAATATCAATAATCCCGACTTTGTTAAAGCAGGCGACAGAGCTCTTTCCGCAGTGGGAAGCTGTAATCCCGTTCTTAATATGCTTCTTGCCCTTTTTATCGGTATTTCGGCGGGCGCAAGCATTATGGTTTCGCAATATTTCGGAGCTAAAGACAGAAAATCGCTTTCATACAGTATCGGAAACTGCATAACCGTTACAGCCGTTACTTGCATTTTGCTTATTGCTGTGATGACGCCGCTGTTACGGCCGCTTCTTGAACTTTTAAATACGCCGGAATCAACAATCGACTGGTGTGTTGACTATCTTTTTATATCGCTTATAGGAGTTGCCGGAATGGCTTATTATAACATTTTAAGCGGTATTATTCGAGGTTTGGGCGACTCTTTTTCCGCTTTGGTTTATTTGCTTGTTGCAACTGTTCTTAATATCTTTTTGGATATTTACTTTGTTAAAAATTTGGGAATGGAAGTTGCGGGCGTTGCGCTTGCCACTGTTATCGCTCAATGCGTTTCTTCCGTTTTATGTTTGTATAAGCTTTCACGAATGACCGAATTTTTTGATTTTAAGCTTCATTATATGAAACCGGTTAAAGATTATGTTTGGCGCATAATAAAGCTGGGACTTCCCTCCGGCGTTACGCAAGCCATATATTCTTCGGCAATGATTATAGTTCAATCCTTGACAAACTGCTTCGGAGAACTTTTTATTGCTGCGAACGTTGTTATAATGCGTGTGGACGGATTTGCAATGATGCCCAATTTTTCTTTCGGCACTGCGCTTACCACCTATTCCGGGCAAAATGTCGGAGCGGGCAAATATGACAGAGTTATTAAGGGCGCAAAACAGGGAACGCTTATTGCGGCGGGATGTTCGGCGGTCATTACGGGAATAATTCTTATTTTCGGCAAAGGGCTTATGGGCATTTTTACGGATACCGTGGAGCTTGTGGATATGAGCTATAATCTTATGAAAATACTTGCCGTGGGATATATTGCAATGGCGATTACACAATCGCTTTCGGGTATTATGAGGGGCGCGGGCGATACCGTCACTCCGATGTGGATTTCGCTTTGCACGACGGTTTTTGCAAGAATACCGATTGCATACGCAATTTCGTACCTTACAAGAACTCCCGAACTTCCTTACGGCAGAAAAGAGTGTATTCAAATTTCTTTGCTTTGTACCTGGGTTTTGGGCGCGATATTAACCTCAATATTTTATTCTCGCGGAAAATGGAAAGACAAATCCATTGCAAAAACAAATTAAAATTAATAAACGGTTGCGAATTTAATTCTTGCAACCGTTTTTGTTTTATTCGGATATTTAATTCATATATATTTGTTTAAATACTTTCAAGCTTTCGCACGGTTCAAGCAACGGATGATATTCCAACCCGACAGCACCCGTATAGCCCGCTTTTTCGACAGCCGCAAAAATATTTTTATAATCGCTTTCACCATATTGAAGTTCGTGTCTTCCCGGATGCCCTGCCGCGTGAAGATGGGCGATATATTCAAGGTTGTTTGTGATATTCGGAATAATATTTCCTTCCATAATTTGCTGATGATATATATCGTATACTATTTTTACAAACGGAGAATTTACTTCCTTGACAATTTCGAAGCCTTCGGCGGCTTGCCACAGATAATAGCCCTTGTGATCCACAAGAGTGTTCAGCGGTTCAATCATAAGCGTTATTCCGAAATATTCAAGAATCGACTTTGCCTGCGTGCATGCCTTTACTATGCTTTCGTGCTGATATGCCCGCAAAGCTCCGGTATCGTTTCCTACTTGCGTTATAAGTTTTTCCACGCCTATTTTTTTTGCCGCTTCGCAGGATTCCCTAAGTCCGGAAATCCAGATTTTTCTTTTTTCGGGGTTTGTCATATCAAATTCGCTTGTACACATACTTAACAGCTTTACTCCGGATTCTTTTGTCGCTCGGTTCACCGACTCAAAATCCAAAGTTTGCCACTTATAGGTTTCGGCATATGAAAATCCAAGTTTTCCGACCGTTCGTATCGCCTCGGAAAAATCGGTATTTGGAAAAAAACAGGGAATTGGAATGCAATAGTTCATAATAATCTCCGTTCTGCCGCAAAAGCGTCGGCGCAAACAGCGATGAAAGCGCAGACAAGCGGCTGTTTTTTATTATACAATCAATATTGATTGTATTAAATTTTTAAGTACCGCTTAAGTCGGTAATTGTTTCGTCTTTATATTCTTTGGGCGTTTTATTGAAAAATTCCTTGAAATGTTTATAAAAAAGTTTTCTGTCGCTGTAGCCGACAAGGCGAATAATTTCTTCCACGGTTCTTGTTTTATCCAACAGAAGCTCGGCGGCTTTATTCATTCTTTTTTCTTTTATATATGCGGAAAAAGTTTTGCCGTAGTGCTTTTTTAAAAGACGTCCGAAATATGCGGGGTTATAAAAACTCATACCGGCAATATCGGCAAGGGTTATTTTATCGAAACAGTTTTCTTCTATGTATTCTTCGATATCTTTTGGAAGATTTTCGATTTTTGCTTCTCCCGCATTGGCTTTTTGCGAAAGATTTCTTAAAAGAAGCGTAAATATAACCTGCAAATAACCTCGCAATGCGCTTTTATATCCAATCTTTTTTTCGGAAAATTCACATAACATTGCTTTTACGGTTTCGTCAACGTGCAAAAGCTCGTTTCCCGTAAACGTTACAGCCTGACGCAGAAAATTATGCTCCGAACCGAATTCTTCGAACAGCGACAATGCAAAAATTTCTTCTATATTTTCGGAATTTACAAGTTCTCGGCTTATGAAAACGGGATTAATCAATATATTCACATATTCAAGCGAGGTTTGGGCTTCGAAACCGTGACACTGACCGTAATTTATATATAATAAATCTCCGTGCTTGACGCTGTATTCTTTATTGCCGATATATTGCTTTCCTTTTCCGGAAATAATATATACCATTTCCACAAAATCATGCAAATGCATTGGATATTTACACGATTGGTGATAACTGCATTTTTCAACCTTTATATCGTCTCCGTTAAATATTTTGTATGTATACATATGCTCCTCATATTTTTACCGCGCAAATTATGATATGTATATAGTTATTCTTCGCCGCAAAGCGTTACAAAAACGGGGTCTCGCTTTAGTTCCTTTAAGAAAACCTCTAATATATCGCTTGTGCGTAATTTTAAGCTTGTTGTATTTACGCAAGGATGAACGACTATATATTGCGATTCGACAACGTCTCTGTCGATAAGCAAACGAACCTTTTTTTCCTTATCGTTGATAAGTCCCAAAAATGTGAGAGAACCGGGGGTTATATCCAACAATTTTTCCATATGCTCCGCGCTTGCAAAGGAAAGTCTTGCGGAACCGATTTGTTTTGAAAGTTCTTTTGTTTTGAATTTTTTATCCGCGGGCATAAGCAACAGATAGAACTCCGTTTTTTGCGAATTGCACAAAAGAAGGTTTTTAACGGTCGGCGTGCCGAAAAGCGAGTCTGTGGCGGCACAAGCTTCCATTGTATCGAAAGCGTCGTGGTCTATTCTTTCGTATGAAATTTTAAGTTTATCCAAAAAATCGTAAACCCTGATTTCTTTTTCAAGACGGCAATCGGTATTTTGCGGTCTTCCGTTTTCTATTTTATATTCCATTGATTAATAATCTCCTTATTTTTCAGTTTATACAAATATAATAACGCTATTTTTTTAAATATTCAATTGCTTTAGATAAATATATCAACAAAAAGCTGATTTTTTACATTTGTTTTGTTATTTGTTAACGAAATTACTTTTATTTTGCTTGACAATCAAACTTATATATGGTAATATTAATATGTTGAATTGTATTGTGAAGTAATTGAAAGGATTTTTTATGAGTATTAAGAAGGTTTTTTGTTATTTGCTTGCAACAGCGGCTTTGGTTTCGTGCGTTGCTGCCGCCGAACAGGTTGAATATGAAAATTGTGAAGCTTTGGAAATTCATGTACAAAGTGAAGAAGTTGAACTCTTTGCGATAAAAGAATATACCACAAAAGACGGGAACTATACATATGAAGTTGATACGCAAACCAAAACCGCAACTCTTGTTTCGGTTTCCGAAAATCTTTCTTCGGTAGAAATTAAAGATAAAATAGGCGAATCACCATACAACAGTTACGGAATTGTTGCCGTTGCGAACAACGTTGGATATGAATCGAAAAGTATTACTTCGGTTTCATTTGAAAAAGCGACAAACCTTATTTCAATTGGTGAAAATTGCTTTTCTTATTGTCCGAACTTGAAAAATGTTGCTTTCCGTAAAAACAATTCCAAGCTTGATTCGATTGGAAATAACGCTTTTTATTACTGTCCGAATCTTTCCGGAGTTACATATGCCGACAAGCAAACGAATCTTTCTTATGTGGGTTCTTCGGTTTTCGGACTGACCAAGTATATTGAATCGAGAACGGAAGATTTTGTTAAGTTCGGAAACGCTTTATTAAAGTATAACGGCACGGACACCTCGGTTACAATTCCCGACGGCATTACGGTAATTTCGGACGCATTTTTCGGAAAAGAAATTACAAGCGTTAATCTTAACAAGGTTGAGTATATTGGTAACAATGCATTTTACGGGTGCCGCAAGCTTGAAGAGTTGGTAATTCCCGAAAGCTGTACCAAAATCGGAGATATGTCCTTTGCGGGCTGTTCGTCGCTGAAAAAGGTTGAATATTTGGGAAAACTTTCGAGCGTTGGTTTTTGTTCTTTTGCAAACTGCGGAAAGCTTGTTAGTTTTGTTTACGGCGGAAGCGAAAGTTCGGTTCTTACATATATAGGCGAATGCGCTTTTTGGAACGACAACAAACTTTATTGGCTTGACACGGGCAATTTGGAAAATGTGAACGTCGGCAGTTTTTGGTATTGTTTCGGCGAAACTCCCGAAGAAGTTGGTGCGATTTATTATTACCGTATTCCCAAAACCGTGAAATCCATTGCGGAAGGCGGCTACGGAAATCTTGAATTTTCATTTGTAACCGTTCCGGATTCCGTGGAGGCTTTTGCTTCGACTGCGTTCGGAAGTACAACCGGTGCAAGATATATTATAAAAAAAGGTACAAAAGCCGAAGAATATTTTAAGAACAGCGGATATAAATATTATAATTACGGCGATATGTCCACGGACGGAAAAATTACTGCAAAAGATATTTCGACAATTGCCGAATATATTGCGAAAGGTATATCCGATATTAACGCGAACTACGGCTACGGCGTTATTGCCGACATAGACTGCGACAACAAAATTTCCATTAAAGACTTGCACGACGTTTTTGAATCCGTTAAGGAAGAATATGAGTCCGAAAATACGGATTCAAACTGATTGTTATAAAAACGCCCTCGGATTTACCGAGGGCAAAATTTTTTATTGTTCGGTATTGTCGAACGCTTCATAAACTCGTTCAAAATCGGAAATAACCATAACCGATTCTTCGTTTATTAAGTCGCACGTAGGCGTTACCACAAGCGTGAGCGTTTGAGTGTTTGAATCGGTTATTATTTCGGTTACCGTTCCGACGGACAGATCCGACGGAAAAATTTCTCCGGTTCCCGAAGTCACAACCGGATCGCCTATTTCAACCTGAGTATCTGACGGCAAACCGCTAATTTTGCATTTTCCCTCCAACGAAAGCTTATAATCACCTCTCAGCACACCGGGGGTGCCCGTTCGAGAAAGATATACGCCGACGGAAGAATTGTGAGAAACAAGTGTTATCCCTCTTGAGGTTGAAATTCCCTCTTCGGTTATAATGCCGATTATTCCGTTGGACGTAATAACGGGCATATCCTTTTTTACGCCGTGAAGCGTGCCTTTGTCGATTGTAAACGCCGTTAGGAAATTTCCGCTTCCCTTTGTAACTATGCTTGCGTTTATAAGCGAAAGCTTGTTAAATTCACGTTTAAGTTCAAGATAGGAATAAAGCTGTTCGTTTTCCGTTCTGACGGCGTCCGTTACCGCTTGAGCTTTTTTCAATTCGTTGTTTTCGGTTTGAAGTTTTAGGTTTTCTTCTTTCAGTTCTTTTATATTTCCGAAATAAGAGCCGACGGATATGATTTTTTCGGAAACAACCGATGCGCATTTGTTGATGGGATAAACGGCAATATTAACAATACTTGAAAGTGTGCTTGAAACTCCGGAAAAATATGACAGCAACGCAATAAGCGAAAGAATTGCCGATATTATTATGCTTAAAACAAAAAATCTTGATTGTCTTTTGGTTACAACTTCGTTCAATCTGTACGCCATATATAAAATAACTCCCTTTTATTTTTGAATTGCCGAAAGTTCATAAAAATAATCTTTACAAAAGGCAATATATAGGTTATAATATTACTGTGATAAATATATTATAATTCTTTGCGACATAATTTGCAAGAGAATTTTGAAAATTTCACACAAAACTTACGATTGGAGCGGCATTCAAATGAAAAAACCATATCTTTTGGCTCCGTGCGGTTGCTTTGAAGCCGTAAAGGCTGCAATAGCGGCCGGAGCCGACGAATGTTATTTGGGCGGAAATATCGGAAATGCCCGAATGAACGCAAAAGGCTTTTCGGATGAAGAATTTCGCAATGCGTTGAAACTTATGAAATTGCACGGTGTACGTTCCAACATAACGCTTAACACGTTGAATTTTGACAAAGAACTGAAAAATACCGTTGAATTTGCAAAAAAAGCTTGGGATATGGGAGCGGACGCTTTTATTGTTCAAGATTTGGGACTTGCAAAACTTCTTTATGAAGAAATACCGAACGTGGAACTGCACGCAAGCACTCAATGCGCTTGCCACAACCTTGACGGAGCGATTGAGCTTTCAAAGTTGGGATTTTCCAGAATAGTACTTGCAAGAGAGCTTTCGAAAGAAGATATTAAAAATATTACCGAGTACGGAAACACCGTGGGAAACTTTGAAACCGAAGCGTTTGTTCACGGAGCGTTGTGCGTATGTCATTCGGGAATGTGTCTTATGAGTTCTGTAATCGGAAAAAGAAGCGGAAACAGAGGACTGTGCGCACAGCCGTGCAGAATGTCGGGGACTTTGAAAAGTTGCCACGGTAAAAAGAAAGAAAATTTTTATCCGCTGAGCCTTAAGGATTTAAGCCTTTCAAAACACATAACCGAACTTTTGCCTTTGGGAATCGCCTCTTTAAAAATTGAAGGACGGATGAAAAGCCCCGAATATGTTTATTCTACGGTCGGAATTTTTCGCACTCTTTTGGACAATTGTGCAAACGCCGATAAAAATCAATATGACCGGCTTTCCGATATTTTTTCCAGGGGCGGTTTTACCGACGGATATTTTACAAAAAAATATCTTTCCGACAATAAAAAAATGTACGGTTTTCGAAGCGAAAACGATAAATCAAAAACTTTCGCACAAAAAACTGTTATACCGGATATTCCGAAAATTCCGATTAAACTGTATGCGAAAATAACAAAAGACGAACCGTCTTTTGTTCGTTTTGAACACAACGGAAAATTTGGAGAATATGCGATAAACGCTCCGTCAACCGCCAAAAACGCCCCATTGACGGTTGAAAGCTTTATTAAAAATATTTCCAAACTTGGGGCGACGGATTTTTGCTTGGCGGAAAGCAAAGTTGAACTTGACGATGGGCTGTTTTTGACATCAGCTGAAATTAATTCGTTAAGACGCGGTGCGATTGAAAAACTTGAAAACGCTATTCTTTCCGCAAGAAACGGTAAAATTGGAAAAAGAAGCGTATACTTTGAAGAAATAAATGTGGAAATTCGCAGTTGCAAAACGCCGAAGCTTAGATTTATTACCGACAATCCGTATTTTACTTACGATAAAAACAAATATTATCACGAACTTGAAAGCGTTTGCTTACCTGCAAAACTTTTTAAAAACGGCGAAATTACCGACATAAAGCTTCCTTTTGGGGTACGTTTGCCAAGAGTTATTTTTTCCGACGAAAAGGAGAATGTTATTAAAGCTGTGGAAAATGCAAAAAAAAGCGGGGCTCAATATGCATATATTTCAAATATAGGTCACGTAGAAATTGCAAGAATTGCAAAACTTCCTTTATACGGCGGAATAGGTCTTAACGTTACAAATTCGGAAGCTTTTATTGAATACGCAAAAATGGGCTTTGATTGTATTACCCTTTCGCCGGAGCTTAACAGTGCGCAAATGCGAGACATAAAAAAAATTGAAAACGTTAAATCCGCCGCAACCGTGTATGGCAGACTTCCTCTTATGGTGCTTGAATCTTGCATTTTGCGAGCCAACGGAATATGCGAAAATTATAACCGCCAAAATTCATTATGCGGCGAATATACGGACAGAATAGGTAAAAAATTTCCGATTTATCCCGAACCACGTTTCGGAAAAATCGGAGAACCTTGCAGAAACATAATTCTTAACGCCGATGTTTTGAATTTATATTCCAAAGAGGAAGAAATTAAAAAATGCGGCGTGGAAATACTTGAAATTATAACGGAAAATTAATAACTTGATATGAAAATAGGAAACAACAACTATACTCACGGACTTTTTCTTGCGCCTATGGCGGGAATTACGGATAAGTCTTTCAGAGCATTATGCAAAAAAAGGGGCGCAGAGGGAATGACAACGGAAATGGTTTCTTCCAAGGCGTTGCTTTTTAACGACAAAAAAACCAACATTCTTTGCAAAACCGACGCCGACGAAATGCCTTGCGCCATTCAACTGTTCGGAAAAAATCCGACCGAAATTGCAAAAGCCGCGTTAATTGTTACAAAATATAATCCGTGCTCAATTGATATAAATATGGGGTGTCCCGCGCCGAAAATAGTCGGTAACGGAGACGGTAGCGCGCTAATGAAAAATCCCGAACTTTGCGGAAAAATAGTAAAAAATGTGCGAACGGCGCTTGACGCCAACGGATTTTTCGATTTGCCGGTAACAGTGAAAATCCGTTCCGGGTTTGATAAATTGCATATAAACGCAGTTGAAGTTGCAAAGATATGCGAACGCAACGGCGCGGCGGCAATAACCGTTCACGGAAGAACAAGAGAGCAAATGTACGCTCCGTCGGTAAATCTTGATATAATTAAAGACGTAAAGCTTGCGCTTACCGTTCCGATAATCGGTAACGGAGATATAACTTCAGAAGAAGAAGCGGTTCATATGTTTGAATATACAAAATGCGACGGCATTATGATTGGAAGAGGCTCGTTGGGAAATCCTTATATTTTTGAAAAAATCGCATATTTTTTGGAAAGCGGTAAAAAAATGCCCGAAATTCCGAACAGCGTTAAAAAATCGGACGTTACCGAACATATGAAATCGTTGATAGCCGAAAAAGGCGAATATACCGGAGTAAGAGAAGCTCGAAAGCACATTGCATGGTATATAAAGGGAAAACCCGGTGCGGCGGCATTGAGAGACGAAGTTAATCACGCCGAAACGCAAAACGAGGTTTTGAATATAGTGGAAAGAGCTTTTGATGACAATTTATTATAATTTTTGTATGGGGGAATATTATGAAATACAGTGCAGGCAATACGCAAGTTGCGGTTATCGGTGCCGGTCACGCCGGAATTGAAGCGGCTTTGGCTGCGGCAAGACGAGGATGCAAAACAATTCTTTTTACGCTTAATTTGGACGCTATCGGCAATATGCCGTGTAATCCGTCCATAGGAGGTTCGGGTAAAGGGCATCTTGTTTTTGAAATAGACGCTTTGGGCGGAGAAATGGGAAGAAGCGCGGACAAAGTTTGTTTGCAATCCCGAATGTTGAATTTGGGAAAAGGTCCTGCGGTACATTCGCTTCGCATGCAAGCCGACAGGGCAAAATATCATACCGTTATGAAAAACGTTGTTGAAAACTGTCCCAATCTTTCCGTTGTTCAGGGTGAAATTGTTGAACTTGAATGCGACAATAACGGCGGTTGGATTGTGACAACACGTTTTGGAGCGCAGTGGAATGCAAAAAGTGTGGTTATTGCCTCCGGAACATATCTCAGAGGAAAAATAATTGTCGGCGATGTTTCATATTCCGGCGGTCCCGACGGTATGTTTCCGGCTGGAAGTCTTACGGAAAGCCTTAAAAAACTCGGTATTCCGCTAATGCGCTTTAAAACCGGCACTCCCGCAAGAATACATGCGGATTCGGTGGATTATTCACAGCTTGAAAAACAGTGCGGCGACGAACATCCCGAACATTTTTCTTATTATACCGAAAATTTTTCCGATTCCGAACATATGCCGTGCTACATAGTTTATACAAACGCCGAAACTCACAGAATTATTAAAGAAAATCTTCACCGCTCTCCGCTTTATTCAGGGCAAATTGAGGGTACCGGTCCACGTTACTGTCCAAGTATAGAGGATAAAGTTGTACGATTTGCGGATAAGGAACGTCATCAGCTCTTTTTGGAACCTATGGGGCATGACACCAAAGAACTATATCTTCAAGGGTTCAGCTCATCAATGCCCGAGGACGTTCAAATGAAAATGATTCATTCGCTGAAAGGTTTGGAAAACTGCAAGGTTATGCGTACCGCATATGCCATTGAATATGACTGCGCCGACCCGCTTGCTCTTGATTCGACTTTGGAATTTAAGGAGTTTTCGGGACTTTTCGGAGCAGGTCAGTTTAACGGAACATCGGGATATGAAGAAGCCGCCGCTCAGGGACTTATTGCGGGGATTAACGCCGCTTCGCACGCTATGGGAAGCGAAAAGCTTACGCTTACAAGAGATTCATCCTATATAGGCACTCTTATTGACGACCTTGTGACCAAGGGAACAAAAGAACCTTACAGAATTATGACTTCACGTTCGGAATACAGACTTCTTATCCGTCAGGACAATGCCGACGAAAGACTTACGCCCATTGGATATAAATACGGCTTGATTTCGGAAGAAAGATATTCCACGTTTTTAACCAAACGGGAAAACATAAAAAAAGAAACGGAACGAATAAAATCCACAAACATTGCGCCAAGCAAAATTCTTTCGGAAATTTTGGAAAAAGCCGATTCCGCTCCGGTTAAAAACGGTATTAATATGGCGGAACTTTTAAGACGTCCGGAAATAACATATAAAATGCTTGAAAGTGCGGACATACACCGTCCGTTGCTTACAGAAAAAGAGCAAAAAGCCGTTGAAATCGAAATTAAATATGAAGGATATATCAAACGGCAATTGGAAGAAGCCGCAAGAATGTCAAAATTGGAAGAAAAAATTCTTCCGCAGGATATTGATTATTCTTCCATAGAAGGCTTACGCCTTGAAGCAAGGCAAAAACTTAACGGAGTTAAACCGAAAAACATAGGGCAAGCGTCCAGAATTTCCGGGGTAAGTCCCGCAGATGTTTCCGTATTGTTGGTTTATCTTGAAGGGCGCGCAAGAGAGCGTAAAAGAAAAGAAGAACAATAATTTATTAAAAATATTTGCAAAAATCCCCAAACCGAACTGCTGCGGTTTGAGGATTTTTATATTAATTATTAATAATATCAGTCGTCAAGAGTTCTGAGGTATTCAATGCAACGTCCGACTTCTTCAAGACCTGTTGGATTAAGTCCTTCGGATTCGATAACCATAAGAACGTTGTTTTTGTTTGCCCATTCTCTTATGTCTTTAATTACGTTTTTGCCGGAACCGACGGAAAGTCCCTTTACACCGTCGTGAACGTGGTCGAAATTCTTGCATTCGGGAGCGGAAGGAATACCGTCCTTAAGGTGGACCACTCTTATTCTGTTTTTGTTTTCTTCGAGGAATGATATAACGTCAAGACCTGCGTTAAATGCCCACCATGTATCTATTTCGAGTTCTACGTTTGTTTCCGCTTTTACCATATCTTCGAAAACTATTCCGCAGGAGTTGGGGAAAAATTCTCTTGAATGATTGTGATAACCAAGACGAATACCGTTTTCGGCAAGCTTTTTTTGAGCAAAGTTGAGACCGTCGATAACGTCCTTTGCTTTTTCGGGAGTTGACCAATCGCAACCGGGAACGATAAGATTTTCGCAACCTATTATTTTGTGATATCTTATTGTTTCGTCTATGTTTTCCGGAGTAATTGCGCCCATACCGGTGTGAGTTCCGGAACAAACAAGTCCGAATTCGTCAAGCCAAAGTTTGATTTGTTCGGGCATATAATCGAAAAATCCCGCAAACTCAACGTATTTGTAACTCATTTCGGCAACCTTTTCGAGTGCCATTCTCATTGAATCTTTTGTGATGTCTCGAAGTGAGTACATCTGAAGACCGTATTCTGTTCTTGCCATTTTTATGTACCTCTTTTTCATAATATTTTGTCCGTTGGACTTATATTAAGTATAGCAGAAAATTTTGCATTTGTCAACATTATCGGCGCAAAAATAATATTTTGATTTTGTTATTCAAGTATATTTTTTGAAGCAACAGCTTGTTTATATACTTAAAACAAGGTGTTTTTCGTTTGAAAAAAGTATTATTTTGATGTTTTTACGTTGTTTTTTGAAAGAAATTTGCCGTTATTTTTGCTATAATATCATCATAAAAACATTATTTTAAGGGTGGTAAAGCAAAATGGAAAACAGCGAAAACATCAAACGCCTGGAAGGCATATTGAATACTTTTGAAAAATTCGATTATTATACCGAAAGCAAATGTAAACACGATATTCAAGAAAATCGAATGGGAAATTTTGTTATTAAATTGAAGGACTCCAAAGGAACTCCGATTAAAAATGCGCTTGTAAAAGTGCGTCAAAAAACGCACAATTTTAAATTCGGCGCAACGCTTTTTTATCTTGACCAATTTCCCGATGAAATTCGCCGCAACGCTTTTCGAGAAAAATTCTTAAAGCTTTTTAACTATGCCGTTGCTCCGCTTTATTGGGATACTCTTGAACCCGTTGAGGGCAAGCCGAGATTTGACGAAGATTCGGAATTTATATCCAGGCGTCCGCCTCTTGACACAATTGTTAAGTTTTGCACCGAAAACAATTTACGTTTGAAAGGGCATTGTTTGGCATATAATTCATTTCAGCCGGATTGGATTTCGGACAACAACCGTACGTTAAAAATTCAATTTGACAGACGGGTTAAAGCTATTGCCGAAAGATATGAAGACGTATTTGAAGATATGGATATAATTAACGAAATGATTTCTATTTATAAAAATTGCTATAAGGGCAACGGAATGAGAAATCTTCAATTAACAGACAACAAAAGCTATGAAAAAGACAGCTTTGAAATTGCAAAACGCTGTTTTCCGCACACAAAGCTTTTTTGGAACGAAGGTACGGAGCAAACTTTTGGAGCGGATTATAAAGGATATAGGAGCTTTTATTATATGATGCTTGAAAAATGTTTGCGAGACGGTATTCCCGTTGAAGGAATAGGAATGCAATATCATTTGCATTATAAGGGCAAGAGCGATTCCGCAAATCCTCTTCGTTTGCTTGACGTTTTTGATTGTTACAGCGATTTTAAGCTTCCTATACACGTTTCGGAGGTTTCCATACCGTCGTATACATGCACCGAATATGAGCTTAAATTGCAAGCGGAAATCACCAAGCGGTTATATATGCTGTGGTTCGGCAGAAAATATTGCGAATCCATAGTTTGGTGGAACATTGCGGACGGAACGGCTTATCGAGAAGAAAATGAAACGCACAGCGGAATTATAGACAATAATTGCAACGAAAAACCCGTTTATGCGGAACTTGACAAGCTGATAAACAACGAATGGCGCACGGAATTTGAAAAACTTGTTGACGGAGAACTCCGATTCAGCGGATTCTTCGGAGAATACGAAATAACTGTACAAAGCGAAAACAAGCGTGTTACAACAACAATGGAACTTACAAAAGATAACACCGGATTTGATAATAATTTTTGCGATTTCAGAAGTAAAACCGTTATAATTTAACTATACAGAACAGTTATAATAAAGCCGTTGTTTAAAACACAACGGCTTTATGCATATGATATTTATTTTTGATATTCGTTGCAAAGCTTTTCCAAAAGAAGAAAATCGTTACATCTTTTGGAAAGTCCGGTTGAATTTCCTTTACTTATTTTATGATTATAAACGTTTTGGGCATTTTTGCATATTTTTTCCTGAATTGATTTTATGTAGCGGTATTCAGCTTGTAGCAGTGCTTTATATTGTAAATCCTTTTCTTGTTGAATATCCACAAAACAGCACTCCGTTTTCGGAACGGGAAACATATTGTTAAGGTTTATGACGGCATAATTTTTAACTTTAATAAAATCTATCATTTCGGACATTGTTATATGCTTTGGCTTGAACGACGATAAAGGTGCAAAATAATCGAAACCGTTTATATGCAAAACAATACCGATGAATTTTCGTTCGTTTTTCTGTTCCGGTTTTTTATTATGAAACAAAAGCGGAGAATGAGGAATTAGGTAATCTATGTATCGGTTATCTATATTATATAATTTTATATCCATTAATTTTCTCCTTACCATATGACAAAAGGGCAAGCCGGCTTGCCCTTTTTGTTACGCTCGCATTCGGAGTAGCGAAACACTCGCTGTTAACTTTCTTGATTAGAGCCAAGAGAAGCTCACTTTTTAACTTTCTCATTTATGGGCTGAGATACACCCCTATTAACATTTTATGCAAAAAGAAGATTTTGATTCATCTTACCTTTTACGGTTATATTATACCTTATATTTTTAAAAAAATCAATAGGTTTGAGAGATTTTCGTCATTTTGCTATATAAAAAATTTTTATCGGTCGGTAAAATTCGAAATTTAATTAAAAAATACCGTTTTATTTGGCAAATATTAAATATGAAACTGCAACATAAAACGTTTTTTAACGCTTAAGTAAAAGTACGCAAATCACAAATACGCAAACCAAACATAATATAATCTTAGAGCTAACGCTCAAAACAACGAAAGGAACGCCGTTATAGGCATAAGTATTATAAATGAACAATCAGGTACATTCGGCACTTTCCGGCACTCAAACAGAACAAAATCTTAGCGAAGCATTTGAAAACAAAGCAAAATCGCATATGAAAACTCTTCTTTTTTCGGAGGAAGCGGAGCGCAACGAAGATCCGGTAACCGCAAATATTTTACGTGAAATTTCACAAAACGAAAAGCAACACGCCGAACTTTGGATGGGTTATTTGGGAGAATTGGGACACGACATTGAAAACCTTGAAGCATTGCTTGCCGCAAAAGAATATTCCGCAAACGTAAGCTATCCCGAATATGCCGCCGTAGCCGATGAAGAGGGATTTTCGGAAATAGCCGAAAAAATGCGTTGCGCCGCAAATGCCGAAGCCGGTCACGCGCAAAAATTGGAAGAACATATTGAAAGTATTAAAAACGGAACACGTTTTGATTCGGACGAAAACGCTGTTTGGCACTGCACAAATTGCGGATATAATCACGTTGGAAGCAATGCTCCGGAGCGTTGTCCTCTTTGCAGTCACAGCAGAAATTATTATGTAAAAACCATTTAATTGAAAAATATCAGGGGCGTGGCGCGCCCCTGTTTTTTAGCTGTTTTTCAGTTTTGCATTTACTTTTGCTCTGTCCACATTGTTAAGTATGGATTTGCGGAGTCGGATATTTTTCGGCGTTACTTCTATCAGTTCGTCCTCATTAATATATTCAATAGCTTCTTCAAGCGAAAAAAACTTCGGCGTAATAAGTCTTAAAGCTTCGTCGGCTCCCGTTGAACGAACAGCGGTCATATGCTTCTTTTTACATACGTTTACGACAATATCGTCGCTTTTTGGCGTTTCACCGACAATTTGACCTTCATAAACGTTCATTGCCTCTTTTATGAACATAAGTCCTCTGTCCTGTACCTGGAAAATGCCGTATTTGGTTGTTACTCCCGTTTCATAGGCTATGAGAGAACCGGAATCACGCTTAACTATTGTTCCTTTAACCGGTTCGTAATCAAAGAATATTGATGAAAGAATGCCTTCGCCGTGAGTATCCGTTAAAAATTCGTTTCTGTATCCGAAAAGTCCTCTGGTGGGAATATGGAAAGTAAGCTTTGTTCTTTCGCCTCTTGGTTGCATATCAAGGAGCTCGCCTTTTCTTTCGCCCAACCTTTGCATTACCGCTCCAACATACAGTTCCGGAACTTCGCAAATTACTTCTTCAATCGGCTCGCATTCAACGCCGTCAATAACCTTTGTGAGAACCTTGGGAGCAGAAACTTGCATTTCATATCCTTCTCTTCTCATTGTTTCGATAAGAATGGAAAGGTGCATTTCTCCCCTGCCGGCTACTTTAAAGCTTTCGGTGGAATCGGTTTCGGTAACTCTTAAAGAAACGTCTTTTAAAAGTTCTTTAAACAATCTTGCGCGCAAATGACGTGAAGTGCAGAATTTTCCTTCCTGTCCGGCAAAAGGCGAATCGTTTACGGAGAATGTCATCTCAAGCGTAGGCTCGGAAATCTTTACAAAAGGCAACGCTTCAGGCGCATTTACATCGCAAATCGTATCGCCGATAGTTACATCGGCAATGCCCGAAAGGCAAACTATATCGCCTGCCGAAACTTCTTCGACGCTGTTTTTGCCCAAGCCGTCTATTTGATAAAGATTTACAATTTTTGAACGGTAATCTTCGTGAGTTTTATTGTGGTTGCAAACCATAACGTCCACGTTCTTTTTAATTGTGCCTCGTTCCACTCTTCCAACGGCAATTCTGCCGACATAATCGTTATAATCTATTGAAGAAACCAGCATTTGAGCGGTTCCGTCAACATCAACATCGGGCGGGTCTATGTGATTTACAATTGATTCGAACAAAGCCGTTAAATCCGAGTCTTGCTGTTCAGCGCTCAAAGAAGCCGTTCCGTTTCTGCCGGAGCAAAAAACAATCGGGCTGTCAAGCTGAGAATCGTCTGCGCCAAGGTCGATAAAAAGTTCCAAAATTTCATCTATTACTTCGTTAATTCTTGCACCGGGCTTGTCTATTTTATTTATGACTATAACTATTTTATGCCCAAGTTCCAAAGCTTTTCCCAAAACGAATCGTGTTTGAGGCATAGGTCCTTCCTGAGCGTCTACCAAAAGAAGTACGCCGTCCACCATTTTTAACACTCGTTCAACTTCGCCGCCGAAATCGGCATGCCCCGGAGTATCCACAACGTTTATTTTTATATCTTTATAGACAAGAGAGGTATTTTTTGCAAGAATTGTAATTCCTCTTTCTTTTTCAAGTTCGTTTGAGTCCATAACTCTTTCCTGAACAACCTGGTTTTCGCGGAACGTGCCGCTTTGCTTAAGCATTTCGTCCACAAGTGTTGTTTTGCCGTGGTCAACGTGCGCCACAATCGCAATATTTCTAAGTTCGTTTCTTATCATTGTGATTTCCTTTCGAATCCCGAACGGGACTCATATTTTTTCTTTTAATTCTTCCTAACTATAAATTATATAACATAATTATGAAACAGTCAAAGGGATTCGAGCATAATTTACATTTTACGCAAAATAGATTAACATTATAAATTATTTTTTGCTGTTATAACTCCGAATATTCAAGCATAAGCTTATAAAAAAGTTTTACGGTTTATGTATTGGGAGGAAGCGCACATTCAAAAAAAATGTTATATGTTTTCGGCGGTGAAAAAAACTTTATTGCTTGCCGCATACAATTTACGTCACGAGCTTTACGACATATACAGCGTAACGACTGCAGTTGCAAAAGCGCAAAAACTGTGCCTGGACGAAACGGAAAATTTCAGAACGGGAAAAATTCTTTTTAAGATACTCGAAAGAGCGCAAGCGGTAT
>CAZJCI010000005.1:0-21723 GCA_964544455.1 uncultured Oscillospiraceae bacterium | reverse complement strand
TTATTTTCGGCTTGCTCCGTTTCTTTGCTCAAAACGCTTTCGAACGATTCTTTTTTGCTTTCATCTTTTATTTTCGCATTTTCCGTTGCCAACTCAAGCTTTTTTTCTTCGGAATTATTCGTTTGCGTTGCAAAAGCGTCTTTCGGTTGCGAGTTCCACCCGTGAAGTTCCGGAGAATTTCCGCCCCACCAATAAGCAACCGTCAGCACAACGACAATAACAACAGCCGCCGCAATTTTATTTTTATATTTTCGCATTCCGTCACTCCCCGTCAAACAAGCCCCGAAATCAAAAGCATATTATAAAACATTTGAGCCGTTTCCGCTCTTGTAACAGCTTCTTTCGGTTTAATTTCAATGTTATCTTCCGAAAGTATTCCGTTTTTAAAGCAAAACGCAAGCTCTCCTCTCGACCATTCGGCAACGGTTACATAATCGTCGAATCCCGCCAAAACGTTGCGCACTTCAAAAGTTTCCATATCCGTATTGTTTCCGCAAAGTTTTGCCGCTCTAACAATCATAATCGCCGCTTCCTCCCTTGTAATTAAACCGTCGGGATTAAACAATGTTTCCGAAACGCCCATCACAACACCGTAAAATTTTGCGGTATTAACGGCTTCAAAAAACCAATCGTCTTCCCCAACGTCCGAAAAATCGCCGCCGCTTTTTGCGGGAAGTCCCAAACCTCTTGCAACAACAGCCGCAAATTCCGCCCTTGTAACGGTTGCGTCGGGATAAAACAGCTTTTCGGTTTTTCCGTTAATAATACCTCTTGCCGCAAGTTCTTCAATTGCTTTTCGGTTTGAATGTTCGGCAATATCTTCAAAAGTCTTTTCGGGATATAAAACGTTAGCAATCTTCACATCGTCGTTTTTATTCGGAAGTCCTCCGTTAAATTTCGAATCCGTAACAAAACCGACGTCGCTCATATCATAAAGCCCGTTTTCACCGCAATAAAACCTTTTCAGCGCAACAAGCGCATAAAAGCACTGCTCCGTTGCCATTTGATTTACCGCTCCGCCTGAAATGTGCCTGAATCCGCCGTTTTCATCATCGTAATATGTAAGCATATTGTCAAGCACGCTGTTTCCGTTTTTAACAAACCGAGAATCCTCAACCGAAATCCCCAGCGAAGCCAGCGCAACAATCACCTGTGCGTCGCTTTCCGAATTTTCCGTGCCGCCGCTCGAAAATCCCCCGTTTTCGTTTTGAATTTCCGAAATACATAAAACCGCCTTTTCCGTTGCCGCCCTAACCTTTTCATTGTCCGTATATGCGCTTAACGCCTGAAGAACCATCGCCGTAACGTCGGCGTCGGCAACGTTGCCCGAAAGAGCCCAGCCGCCGTCCTCCGTTTGGTTTTCCAAAATGTGATTTACATACATTTCTCTTGTAGCGCAAACGGCGGCTTTTGAATTTTGCGGTATTTCATATCCGCCGCAATCCAAAGCGATAAGAGCCCAAACCGAACCGTTAATTCCCTGCCGCACCGTTTTGTTGTAATCCGCAAGCGGCTCCAGCAAATTATATCCCGCCACATTTTGCGGATTTTTGCCGATTGAAGTCAACGCAATAACAACTCTTGAATATTCCGTATATTTTTTTTCATGCAACACTCCGCCGCACGCCTTAACATAATTTTCCACACGGCAACGGTAATTTTCAAAATAACCGTTCGGAACGTCCGCTCCGCTTCTTGCAAGTCCCATAACCGCCCATTCGCCGCCAACCGAACCGACATTGGGTTCGGCAACGTTTTTTTGCAAATATGCGGAAACTTTGCTTAAAACGGAATTAACCGACGCAACGTTTTCCGCCGCAAACGCAACCGACGGAAAAACAAAAATCATCGCCGTACAAATAAAAAGAAACAGCGTTTTTTTCATTTTCAAACTCCCCAAAAAGGCAATTGCAAGCAATTTGTTTTAAAACAAAAAAACAAATTGTTTGCAAATGCACATATAATATCGTTTTACGGTTTTACGAAATTACCGTTCCAAAACGTTTTTGCAAAAGCGCATAAGCATTTCCGCAATTTCCGCTCTTGTCGCTCCGTTTTGCGGCGCAATCGTATTGTTACCCATACCTTTAATCAGCTCTGCGCCGACAGCCCATTCAACCGATTCAAGCGCATATTCGGAAACATCTTCGCAATCGTCGAATTTACCAATCAAGCTTTCGCCCGCCGCAATATTTATACTCTTAAATTTCGCATAGCGATAAAGAACCGTTGCCGTTTGCTCACGGGTAATTTTTTCGTTCGGCGCAAACAAAACGTCGCTCACACCGCAAACAATTCCGTTTTCGCTTGCCCAAACAACGGCGTCATAATACCAATCTTCCGTCAAATCGGTAAATTTACTCTTTTCGCCTTTGCTTTCGGAATTTTCCAAACGGTAAATAACGGTAACAAGCATTGCCCTTGTCATTGTTGCTTCCGGCGCAAACTCCGTTTCCGAAACGCCCTCAAACAAACCGTTTTTAACTGCATATTCAACCGCTTTTTCATACCATGCGCCCTTCAAAACGTCTTCAAAACCTCGGAAAACTTCGTCGTTTTCTTGTTCGGAAGAATTTGTTTCCTCAATCCACTTTGCATAAAGCGTAAATTCGCCGGTAACTTTTTTTAAGAAATCATATTCGTTTTTAAATTCCTTATCCGCATACCAACCGCCAAACGCAAAGCCCTCTTTTTCGGGGTTGTTCGGTTTTTCAACCGTTCCGTTTTTGGATATGCTCTGACTTTTAACAAAGCTTCCGCCGTTCGTTTCGAATTTCACCGTATAGGTTACAGCTCCCGCCGTAACGGAAGATGAAGAATTAATTTTATCCCAATTATTTTCATATCCCGTTTCTTTCTTATAATCGTCGGTATAAAACCATTTTATAACATCGCCGTCCGAAAGCTTTTTGTCCGCATATCCCACATCGCCGATATATCCGTTGTAACGGTACATCCAACCGGAATTGTCTCCGTTATCGAATTCCGCAAGTCCCTTAATTTCGGAAATATAAATTCCGTTCGTAACATATTCAATGTTTTCGTTGTTCAGCATCATTTCCGTAAGATATTTAACCGTTGAATTTTTCGGGACGCTGACAGTCCGCAACGAAATCCAAACGGGGTTGGAATGTGCGCCAATGTATTTTTCGTTTTCTTCGTCATAATGCAACACATCGCCCGTCAGCATAAACTTAACCCTTATCGTGTCGGAATCTTGGTTGCCGCCCGCCGAAGAACCGCCGCTTTTGCGGGTAACAATAACGGTATATTCTTTTTTAACCGCTCCGTTTTCGGAAATTACCGTAAGAGTAAACGCGTTTTCGCCCACATCAAGCTTCAAAGTTTCGCTCCGAACCGAATCTTGCAACGCAATTTCTTTTTCAAGCAAACCGCCGCTCAATGTTATTTTTGATTTTTTGTTGGCAACTTTCGGAGAAAACGTAACGTAAGAAACTCCGTTTGCAACCGTAAAGTTCAATTGCCCGTCGCCGTTCGGCGTTTCGCAAACGTCCCCGGGAACCAACGTAAGCGAAACAAGCTCCGCATTGGATTTCCTGTCCGCAATATTATCCAACGTCAAAATATAAATTGCAGGCTCGCCATTGCCCTCCTGAACAATAATTCTCAACTTTGAAGTTGCCGAAACGGAAACTTCTTCATCGGATTTAACATATTCGTCGGAAACATAAATATTTGCGTTTTTGTTTTTTGCCGTCGGCTTAATTTTTAACGAAGATGCGTTTTCGGCGTCCGCAGTATATGCATAAACACCGTCTTTAATTTCAATTGCTTTTCCGTTAATTTCAAGTGCGGCAAGCCCATCGCTTTTGCCAACTGCGCTTTCGGAAGCCGCCGCTCGCAATACATGCTTAATTTCGGCGGATTTTTCGCCCGTTGCCGTTCCATAACTCAATGTGGCGTTATATATCTTAATATAGCTTATTTCGTCAAGTTCAACCGAATTTCCTTCGGAATCCACCGCCCATGCCAAGTCAAAACCGTCGCCGTTATATATGTATGAATGATTTCCGCTGTAAGGGTTCTCCGCAATGTTGGTAATTTTACCGTCTTTTGCGTTGTGGCTGTCGGCATAGCCGAACGGATAAAATCCCGTTTCAATTAATGTTCCCTCAAAAGAAACGGATTTTGCCGTATAGCTTTCGTTTTTACCAACCCCGTTTTGAAAATCGGCGTAATATTCGGGATTCGGATAATACGGTTGCGAGTGATAGCTGTTTTTAGGCATAACGCCGCTTTCGCCGTCGTCGGTAATCCACGGCGTGTCGGCTGCCGCCAAGAATTCGGTATCTCCGTTGGTATAGGTAATTTTTATGTTATGCCGAGTTTCGGCAGCATAATATTCGCTTCCCGCAAGTTCATACCAAGTTTTGCCGTCTTTGGACACCATAACCGCCGCAGGTTCCGCCGCCCCCGAAGCGGTGCTTCCGTCGCTGTTGGAAAAACAGTTGCCAAACACAATAAAATCTATTCCGTAAGGGTTGTTCGGGTTGTTTTTAATGGGGTCATCGTATTTATAAACAATGTTGCCTCCAAACGAACCCAACGTAAGCTCCTCGCTTGTTCCGCCCAACGTTTTGTTTGCTTCACGGTGTGCGGGAAGATTTACAAACTGCCCCGGCGCAGGCAAATAGCTTTCAACAGCCGACGGCGAATCGGAACTTTTGCGATAAAAACCGATAATATATTTATGACCTTCCGTAACGCCGTCTTGCGCCGTATAATAAATATATACCGTCAGCGTTATTTTGCTTAATCCCTCAACGGGAATTTCAATGCGGCTTCCCGCTTTGGCGGAATACGTCTTTCCTCCCGTCAAAACGTCCGCATAAACGTTTTCTTCCGATAACAAATTCGTGCCGAAAGTCACGCCTATTTTTTCCGCACCGTAATCAAAAACGCCGGTTCCCGTCCAATTGCTGCCGTCTTTTGCAAGAGCCGTAGTCATTTTTCCGTTGTCAACCGTAATACCGTCGATATAAAACTCCGCTTTTCGGCGCACGTTCAACACATATTCCGTCTTTTTTTCGCCTTTTTCAACGGATATTTTAATTTCGTTGTTTCCCACCTCAAGCGGTATTTTTTCGGACGGCGTACCGCTTTTTACCGAGTTGCCGTTCACCGTAATCAGGCAATTGTTTGCCGTTGCTTTCACCGTAACGCTGTCTTGCCAATAGTTCACCGTATAGCCGTAAGGGCTTTCGTTCGCTCCGGAAACAAACGTCGGCAAAAGCGTTTCTTCCGCGGGAATGCGCTCGTCGGCGGAAATGTTGTTCTTTGTTCCTTTTGCGGAAGAATACGCCTTCAAAACCAACCCCGTCAAAAGCTCGGTATCGGTTTTTTTGTTTATCCTAAGCGTATAAACCCTTGTTTTTTCTTCTTGCACGCTTCCTTTCGGTGCGGTAACGGTAATTTGAATTTCACATTCTCCCGCTTTGTCGGGCAACCAACACTTTGTTCCCGAGGACGAAAAATTAACGCCGCTTGTTTTAAGCTTTCCGGCATTTGCGTCTTTTAACGAACCGTAATAAGATGTAATTTTCGCCGTAGCTCCCTCAACCGCAAGCGTACCGCCAAGAGTAACGTATTGCGCGCCGTCCACATCAACCGAATATTCCGTAACGTCGGAGCTGAGTTCAATTTCGAATTGCGGTGCGGAACTTTTAAGCGTTTTAATTTTAGTGTCGTTTTCGGAAGAAGCAATAAGCTCTATATCCCCGATTTCCGAACCGTCACCGGTCACTTCAATCGTGCCGCTTTGGGTAATATATCCTTCCTTTTGGGCAGTATATTTAAAGCTTTGCTTTTCGCCCGTTGCGCTCGTGTGAAGAGTATATTCGTATAAATCAAAGCCATCTTTGTCCGAATCAAGCTTTTCAATATATTTTTCATCCACAGCGGCACCGTAATAATTGTCCGTAAGCAAAAGGGTTGCGCCCTGCGTCACGCGGATTTTCGCCGCAACGCCCTCAAACGGCGTAACCGTCAAACGGTACGTCAAGTTTTCGGCTACGGATTCGTCGGTTTTGGGAGTAATTTCCGCCGTCAAATCAAATACCGCACCGTCCTCCCCAACGTTGGGGCGCAAAACCGTAATTTTGTTGCTTTTAAGACTTAATGCGTCGCTTTTTCCGCTTATATGCTCAAGCGTCCAATTTGTTTTTACGCTCGTAGTATTATATAAGCCGTATGTTGTCGGCAAAACCGCCGATGTTCCCGAAATTTCGCCAAGCGGTTTTATAATATGCTCCTCGTCGACGTTTCCGTTTGCAATACGTTCAAACGGCAAACTTGCCTTTACATACGCAACAATATCCTGCGGCGAACGTTGCAAAGACGGAACTGAAATACGCAGTTGCGCTATTGTTTGGGATTCCGTTGCGCCCACAACAAAACTAACGTCTTTCAAATAGTTTAAAATCGAATTTGCGTTATTCAAAAAATAACCGCTCGTCACGTTTCCGTCTTCGTCAAGGCAAACATAGGACTTGCTTTCCGCTTTTCCGCCGCTCCAATCGGTATAATACGAAACATTGGGTTTGGCTTCAAAATTTACGGTTATTTCCTTGCCGGTTTCTTCTTTTGCCCAAGCTTTTATGTATTCTATAATATTCGTATATTCTTTGTCTTTATATTCAAGAGGAAAAATCAACGGAGACTTTGTGCCGTATTTTGAAAATTCCTCATAAAGCTTTGCGGCGGCTTCCTCATCGCTCAAGGCGTCGGGCTGTCCTTGCTTTTTTTCAACCGTCACAACGCAAGCGGGCGCAATTATGGGGCAATCGTTTTCTTTCGATAAGCCGGTTAAGAAATCCGTAACGGTGTCCTTAACCGTTCCGCTTGCCGTTACAATATATACGCCCTCTTTTTCAAACGAAAGCGTAACGTTGCCGTTTTCGTCGGTTGTTTTTCCCGCAACAGCCGCAAAATTGCCGTCCGTCCATATGCCAACCGAAATATCGGATAACGCAACGTCGGCTTTGTCCTCGTCCGAAAACGCCATTCCCAAATGTCCCTTTAAATTCAGCGTAAATTCTTCGGTCGGTTCAACGCTTATTTCCGCACTTTGAAAAAAAGCATACCAATCGGCATAAAATTCGTCGTCGGCGTTGACGGAAAACGTCAATTTGTCGCCCGCTTTAACCGTATCGACGGTAACTCCGCTTTCAATTCCTTTGTCATTGGCAAAAAACAGCGTGTTATATGTGCCGATATTCCACAGTTTTTGCACATAACCGCCGGGGGCGTCGTAGCCGCTTTCGGCGTTATATGCTTTGTGCGCCGCAACAAGAGCTTCTTCATAGGTAAGTTTTCCGTCCTTGTTAATATCCGTAACGGTAACACTGCGGTTTGCCATTGGCAAGCCGTCGTTATCCTCGGCAAGTTTGCCTTGAACGCTTACGGTTACAAAAACTTCGGCGTCCTTTGCGGCTTCATCATCGGCGGCAAAGGCAAAAAACTGCGCCGAGCTCAAAATCATTGCAAGCGATAAAACCAAGCTTAAAATACGTTTTTGTTTCATTTTGTTTCATTCCTCTCCTTAATGAATAATTTTGGATTCGCAATGCTTTTTTTGAAAAAAAACATCAAAAAACGTGTTTTTTAACACCTCCGATGTATTACCGCAAAAAAATAAAAAGCCGCGGTAATTATTATAAAAATTACCACAGCTGAGTTTTTCCGTGATTATTCACAATTTGAGCGCAAAAGCCAAAGCCCTTTGGGCAAAATTCAAAAAAGCGGTATGCCAAAGCGCGTCAAAAACATTGCTCCTATGCCGAAAAGGCACGTACGGAACAATATCAAAGCAGGTCTTGTGAGTCGCGCCTTATGTGAAAACACCCGCTTTTACGCTCTGCCTTCTCAGTTTCCCAATGACCGGCTTTCGCCGACGGGCATAAAAGCTTTGACGCATACACCGACAGTAATCCCAGGGGATTCGCACCCCATTCCCTTTCCACCGAATATGCCTTGATTTTTCAATCTTTTGCAACATACCCGACACTCTGTGTGAAGCATATTTAATTTTTACGTTTTTCATTATATCACGTTTTTATTTTAAAATCAAGCTTTTTTGACAAAAAATCCAATTTGACAAAAAATTCAATTTGCCGTCGATTTCCGCAACATCAAAAAACATCAACCCTTTTATCACATCAAAGTGCAAATAAAATCAATGGAAATCGACGTTTAAAATGCCTTTAAAACAAGAAAAAAGCGTTTTTCGGCGGATATTTGCGAGATATTTATACGATATTTCCGTTAAAATCCACCCATTTTTTGGTGTGTGGCTCTGTGCAAACAACCATTTTGTTTAAATCGGTATCGAAAATTTGCTGTCCGAGCGTTGGATAATAACTCAACCTTTCTTCCGTGGAGCAAACCTTTTTGTGGCAATTGTTTCTTGTTTTTATTCCGCTGCCCGAACCGTCGTTTTCCCAAATTTGACAATCCACTGCGTTTCGGTGGCACCATGCCGGCTGAATTGTGAAATCAATATTCCCTCTCCATGTGCCCGGGTGAACTTCTTTCATAAAATCGCCGAACTTTCCTCCGGGGGTTTGCGATTCCACTCTTTCCATATTGAAGCTTATGAGCGAAACTTCCTGACCGCCCTGCAAATAGCCGCCTTTGCCGTCGGAATCGCCGCAGGTATTGAACAGCGGCATATTTATGTTGCGTTCGTCCATACAATTTATGAGCGTTATGGGGTGGTTGGAACCGCAATTTGTTTTATAGTTTCCGAAAGTAAAGCCGTATGTGCCGATAAGCGCGCCGCAGTTTATGCAAACAACGTGTTCGCCGCCGACTTGTATTCCTTCATCGAATCCGTAGGTGTGGACGTTTACGTAATTACTGAATCCGTAGTTACTTCCGTCGGTCATTGTGAGTCCGATGCAGCCCTTGGCGGGAATCGGCGGCAAAGTGCCCAAACCGAGTGTTGAATCCGGTGAAATTAAGTCGCCGTAGCTTATGAGCGAAATGTTTTTTACTTCCACTCTGTCCGTTCTTCTTAAATCCACGCAACGGATTTTGTGCCCGTTGTTTGCAAGAACAACAGCAATGTTTTCCATATGCAAGGACGAACCGTTTTGTATGCCCGCATTTGTCCATTGTCCTCGTATAACGTCGGTTTCTTCCGTGATACCGTTGAGAGCTTGGGCGGAAACATAAAAAACAACGCCGTTATCATATCTTTTTTGAAGTCCGTATTCGAAGTTTTCGCCGTAAAAGCCCATTTCTTTCCAACCGTTGGGAAAACAAACGGCGGTTTTGGTGCCGTTATCGTTATAGTAATCGTGAAAACCGTCGATATTATATATGCCGTTAAGCAAAAGAATGTTTTTGTTGCTTTTATCTGCGGCGTTTATTGCCTGTTGGATAACAAGTTCGTCGTTTTTGCCTGTGCAAACAAAATCGGCTTTTGCGTTGCCTTGGTAATTTTTTGGCGATACGGTAACATACAGATTCATAATTAAAAATTCTCCTTAATTTTATATTTCGGTGTTGCGTTACGTTGCGGTTATGCTTTTGCGTTTTTTGATGTAGGTGACTATTTTGCGATTTGTTTCGTTGTTCGGGGCGGTGTGGTAGTGGGAAAGCCGCCGTGTTTGCTGTTTGCGTGGGGAGCGATGTTGCGGGCGTTCGAGTTTGGTGTTACTTTGCCGTTGGACTTTTTGGATTTGGCTTGACGTAGGCGACGTCGGGCGATTGTATTTTTTTGCGGTTTGTTCCGTTGTTCGGGACGGTGGCGGGGGTTGGAAAGCCGACGGTGTGTGCTGTTTGCGGTGGAGGTGGTACGACGTAACAGCGTATGAAGCCGATTTTCAGAAGAGGGGGACTTTTATTTTGCCTATATTATAACACGGTGTTTTTGGTAAAAAAACTAAAAAAAAGCAACAATATGTGAAAAAATGGCGGAAACTATTTGAAATTTTGTTTGCCGCCGTTTTGGGTGAAATTTATTAAATTAAGCTGTGGAAAGCGTTTTTTTGCGCCGTGTTGGAATGGAGTAGGGATTATTTGATTTTTCGGAAATAGGGCAGTCTTTCCGTGGGATATTGAAGTATTCCGCTTTGAGAGTGAACGGAATGTGCAGACTATTGCCGAAATCGGCGGGGCGTTGGGTTAAATTACAGCACGGCGTTTGTTTGAAAAAACGGTATTATATGAAAAAACGGCGGCATTGCGGTTAATTTCGGTTTGCCGCCGCTTTTTTTGGTTTATTATTTTGAGTCGCCGGGAATTTCAGCCATAATTTACGGTCGGCTTTATTTTATTTTTCGGAAATAAGGGAGTCTTTCCACAGGGGTTGGGATTGTGTGCGTTCCTTTTGTAAATTTGTTTCCGAGTTCGTCAACCCATTCGCCTTCGGGAATGACGACTTCTTTTTGCAATGTACCTTTGGTGGTGACGGGGCAAACAAGGATATTATCTCCGCACATATATTGGTCGGTTATTTCTTCGTAGCCGCAACCGGGATACTGATATTCCATAAAGCGTATTACCGGTTCGCCGGTGACTGCGCTGTTTTCGATGATTTCCATAATTTCGGGCGCAATTTGGGCGTGCATTCTGCCGAAACGGGCAACTGTTTCCCAGCTTTTTTGGGAAAGAACTCGCCACGGAGCCCACGAAAACTGCATCATCGGGAAAAATACGGAAACCTGCGACATTCTTATGAACAGTTCTTCGTCGATTTTGAAATCGGGCATTATGTTGAAAGTCCATTCTCCGCCGCCAATCATATCGGGGCAAACAAAGGGGTGCCCAAGCAAGCCCTGAACAAGCGAATTGGGAATGATGGTGTCGATTCCTCGTTTATCCCAAGTGTGACCTCTGTCCATAAGTCTTTGAACGGTGGGTTTTCCGCCGCCTTTAAATGTATCTTTATATTCGTGGAAAGTAAAGCGCGCGCCGAATTCGTTCCATGCGATATTTTGTTTGAGCGGAGAATATTCGCCGCCGTGAAAATCTTTTGGGGTTCCGTTTATGAAGCGTTTGGGGTGATATGCGGTGCGGGAGCCGCCGTCGAATTTGAAGCCGTCGATTCCGTATTCGGTCATTAGGGTGCGCAGTTGACTTTCCAAAAATTCGCAGTCCGTGGGGTTGGTGAAGTCCAAAATTGCGGAAAAGCCGTTCCACCATTCGACTATTGCCGGTCTTCCCTCCTCGTTGCGCAGGAAAATATTGTTTGCGGTCCCTGTGCTGTTAATGTCTTCTCTTATTGCCGAAATAAACTTAACTCCGCTGCAAGTTACGTAGGGTACGCACCAAAGCATTACTTTGAAGCCGATGGAATGAAGTTCGTCCACCATTTTTTTTGGGTTGGGGAATGTTTGCGGGTTGAAAGTCCAATCGCCGTAGGGGTTGTGCCACCCTTCGTCGATAATCAGAACGCCGGGAACAAAACCGTTATCCACAATTGCGCGAGCGTATTTTAGCACGCCCTCCTGGGTGGGATAATAGGTAAACTCCATCCATGTGTTATATTGGGCGGTTGTGAAAAACGTGCGTTCGGGAACTTTGCCGCTGAACGGGAAGTGGGCTTTCATTGCGCCGAGGTATGCGTCCCTTAGTGTGGAACCTGATTGGTTGATTGTTACTTCGAGCGGGGATTCGATGATGATTTCGCCGTTTTTTACAGTTACGTCGAAAGCGTCTTCGCTCCAAATGTAGCGTCCTTTGTTGGAAAGGTACATGGGCATTCCCTGGTTTGTGCAATCGTGGGTGTATTCGTGGTGAAAATCGGATTTTCGGTTGTACGGTTGAGTTGTGGCTTCGTTGGCGCAACCGCCGTACCAAAATTCGTTTTCAAGCATTTTGAAGCGGTAAATCATTTTTGTTCTCCTTTTGAATTTGATTTTATTACTCTTGACTTTTTGCCTTAACGGTATTATAATTATAAAAAAGGGTAAAAAGATATAAAAACAGTTATATTTTTTATAAAATCGGCTACACTTGGGGGCTTAAGTTTGGAAAAATTGGAGATAACGGAATTTTCGAAATTTTATTATTATATATTTGACGACGATTATTTGTTTTTGGGGCACAGTCACGCTTCGTGGGAAATTAACATTGTTATTGGCGGCAAAATGAGCGTTACATATGGGGGCGATGTTATTACGCTTTCCGAGGGGGATTTTTTTGTGGGCGAACCGTGGGGATTTCACTGCAACAGAGTTATGGGCGAAAAAACGGAAATGGCGGTTTTACAGTTTTCGTGCGAAAGCGGCGGGAACGGAAATTATTATGCGAGACATCTTACGGAAGACGAATTTTCCGTTGCGAGGCTGCTTATTGACGAATTTTTTTGCGGGCGGCGAGGCGTAAGTTTTGCGAGAGAAATAAGCCGTGACGAACAACTTTTGTTTTCCGACGCAAAAAAACTTTGCGAGGTGCTGGCATGCAGAGTTATGAGCGAAAGCAAGCCCGTGCCGGAAAGCAATTCTCCGCAAGCCGGGTTATACGGAGAAGCGGCGGAATTTATGGAAAACAACATTACGTGCAAGCTTTCGGTGGAAGATATTGCGAAAGGTTTGCACGTATCGCCTGCGGTTTTGAAATCCGTTTTTAAGAAATTTACCGGCGGCGGAGTTATGAGTTATTTTATGCAAATGAAGGTTCGCTGTGCAAAAAAAATGATTGAGCGAGGGCAAAGTCTTTCGTTTGTCAGCGACACGCTGGGGTTTTCTTCACAATGTTATTTTTCGACGGTATTTTCCAAAATTGCGGGAGAAACGCCGAAAAGCTATCAAAAAAAATATTTCGGCAAATAAATATTATGCAATATTACTATTGATTATATCATATATTTGATGTATAATATAAAGTTGGAAGAAAATTGCAAAGCTTATTTTGCGTTAAACATATTGAAAGGTTAGGTAGGCTATCTTTATGAACGGCTATATCAACGAAAAGGCAAAAGTTTACAGAGAATTTTTGAAAGGCAAAAAGGCCGCTGTTATCGGCGCGGGAATAAGCAACGTTCCTTTGGTGGACTTTTTGCTGAACAGCGGTGCGGTTGTGACGGTGCGAGACAAAAAGGAACGGGAAGTTCTTTTGGAAACGGTGGATATTGAAGAACTTGAAAACAGAGGCGTTGAATTTGTTTTGGGCAAAGGTTATTTGCGAGATATTGACGCCGACGTTGTTTTTAAAACTCCCGGCGTGCGTTTTGACAACGTTGAAATTCTTGAGGCTTACGATTCGGGAGCGTTTATTACAAGCGAAATAGAAGCTTTTATTTCGTTGTGTCCCGCAAAAATTATCGCGATTACGGGAAGTAACGGAAAAACCACAACAAGCACTATTTGCGCAAAGCTTTTGGAAGCGGCGGGGCACAGAGTTTTTTTGGGCGGCAACATCGGCAAGCCTCTTTTGGCGCAAATTGACGAAATTACTCCGAACGATTTTGTTGTGTTGGAGCTTTCGAGTTTTCAGTTGCACACGATAAACCGTTTTGAAAACGCGGGGTTGCCGTTTGCTTATATTAACTTTCCGGACTGTGCGATTATTACCAACATAAGTCCGAATCATCTTGACTGGCACACTTCCATGGAAGAATATGCGGATTCCAAGCGAGCCGTGTTTGATTTTATGAAGCCGGGCGGCAGGCTTGTGGCGAACGCGGAATGTTCGATTTCCTCCGGTTTTGCCCGCAGTGCCGAAAAACGTGAAATTGAAACGGTGCTGTTTTCGAGAAAAGACAACGAAAACGCCGGAATTTTTTTGAAAGACGGAGCGATTTTCCGCAGAGAGGGCGGAAAAGAAATTAAGCTTTTGAACGCAGACAAAATTCTTATTCCGGGCGTTCACAACATAGAGAACTATATGGCGGCGTATGCCGCAACCGAGCCTTTTGTTACGGTGCAGGCTTTGGAACAGGTTGCGCAAACTTTTCCGGGCGTTCAACACAGGTTGGAGCTTTGCCGAACCAAAGACGGCGTTAGGTTTTACGACAGCTCCATTGATTCTTCGCCGTCCAGAACGGAAGCGGCTCTTTCCGCTTTTCCCGAAAATATGAAAAAGAAGATTAACATAATTCTTGGCGGGTATGACAAAAAAATTCCGTTCGACACATTGGGAAAACCTGTTTGCGAAACGGTGAAGCGGGCGTTTGTTTGCGGCGCGACCGCAAAAAAAATTGAGGAAGCTATCAGAAAAGCTCCGAATTACAATTCCGAAACCACGGAAATTGTTATGTGCGAAAGTTTTGACGAGGCGGTTCTTTCCGCCTGCAACAGTGCGCAAAACGGTGAATGCGTGCTTCTTTCGCCCGCGTGCGCTTCGTTTGACGCTTTTCGCAATTTTGAAGAGCGTGGAAACAGATTTAAAGAACTTGTTAATAATTTTTGATTTGAGCGGTAACGGTATGACGGAAAAAATTTTGGAAATATTTGAAAATTTAAAGAGTTTTATGACTGTTTCGGGATATGAAACGGTTAATGCGGAAAAAGTTGCGGAATATGTTATTTCGGAAACGGACGGTTTTTTTGAAAAAAGCGAAATTACGGCTTTGGGCAGTGTGATTTTTTATCACTTTTCGAAAAACGCAAATGCAAAAACTTTGCTGATTGACTCGCATATCGACACGATAGGGCTTGTGGTTTCGGAAATTTGCGGCGGCGGCTTTTTGAGATGTGTGCCGGTGGGCGGAATTGACAGGCGGATTCTTCCGACTGCCGAAACGGAAATTTGGGGCAGGGAGCGGATTCGAGGCGTTTTTTCGAGCGTGCCGCCGCATCTTGCCGACAAAAACGCAAAGGACGTTCTTCCGGAGTTTTCCGATTTCCTTATTGACACGGGAAAAAGCGACGACGAACTGAAAAAAGCGGTATTTGTGGGTGCGCCGGCGGTATTTGTCGGCAAAACCGAGCGTTTGATCGGAAACAGAATTGCAAGCGTTCATCTTGACGACAAAATATGCGCCGCGGCGATTATTGCGGCTTGCAAGTGTGCCGCAAAAAGCGGCGCGGACTGCAACGTTACTCTTTTGCTTTCGTCGGGCGAGGAAACCGGAGAGGGCGGCGCGCAAACGTCGGCTTTTGTTACGAAAGCCGACGGTGCGATTGCCGTTGACGTTAACTTTGCAAAGCAGAGCGGTGTGGAGGACAGGCAATCTTCGAAGCTTGGCGACGGAGCTATGATTTCGAAGAGTGCGGTTACGGACAAAAAAATGACGGATATTGTTATCGGTGCGGCTGAAAATGCGAAAATTTCGCACAAAATTATTGCCGAGGTATGCTATACCGGAACAAACGGCGATGTTTTGGAAGTTGCGGGGCGAGGGACTCCGTGCGCTGTTCTTTCGATGCCGATAAAATATATGCACACGCCGTGCGAAATGTGTTCGCTTGACGACGCGGAAGCGGTGGCGAACATAATTTTGCAGGTTATGAAAAATTTTGACGGATATGCAAACCAACCGAACACTCTTTTGGGAAAAAGATATTTAAAAAGAGGAGGTGTGCGGCAATGACGGCAATGAGGGAATTACTTATTGATTTGTGCGGTAAAGACGGAGTTTCGGGAAACGAACAGGTACTTTCAGAGTATATTGCGCAGTTGGTTTTGCCGTGTGCCGACGAGGTTTATTTTGACAGAGCGGGCAATCTTATTTGCTTTAAGAAGGGGAAGAATATTCCGAAAAAGAAAGTTGTTTTTGCCGCTCATTGCGACGAAGTGGGTATGGTTATTAACGGCATTTGCGACGACGGAACTCTTTTGTTTGAAAGCATTGGTATTATGCCGTCCGCACTTCCCACTCGGCGTGTAAGAATAGGCGAAAAAAGAATTGCGGGCGTTATAGGTTTGAAGCCGATTCACCTTATTCCGAGGGCGGAACGAGGAAAAAACGTTAAAGAAGAGGAACTTTTTATTGACATTGGAGCATGCGACGCCGAAGAAGCGAAAAAATATGCGGAAATAGGCGATTACGTTTGCTTTGACAGCGAATGCGTTATGCTTTCGGAAAATATTCTTAAGGCAAAGGCGATTGACGACAGAGTTGGTTGCGCCACGCTGATTGGGCTTTTGAATTCGGAGCTTGAATATGACGCTTATTTTGTATTTACCCGTCGGGAAGAATTGGGAACTTTGGGCGCTATTTCGGCGGCAAACGAACTAAAACCCGACATATGCGTTGTTTGCGAATCCACAACCGCTTCCGATATTTTCGGCGTTCCGCAAATGAGGCGGGTTACGGAAATCGGAAACGGCGTTGCGGTTCCTTTTGCGGACGGTGGAACGCTTTATTGCAGGGAACTTTATGACCTTGCTTTTGAAGTTGCGAAAAAAAACGGAATTAAAATTCAAACGAAAACCATGATTGCGGGCGGTACGGACGCAAGAAGTTTTCAGCGTGAAGGGCACGGTTGCAAAGTTTTGGGAGTTGCCGTTCCGTGCAGATATATTCACAGTGCGGGAGGACTTTGCGATTTGAGGGATTTTGAAAGTCAGTTTGAACTTTGTTCCGAGCTTGAAAAGGTTTTGGGAGGTATTGAATAATGTGGGAAACGCTTAGTGAAATTTGCAATATCGCTACGGCGGCGGGAGCGGAAGACGGTATTCTGTCTTATTTTGAAGAACACCCCATTTTAAACGCCGAATATATGCGTGACGGAATGGGTAATCTTATTGTTGCAAAAAAATGCGGCAAGAGCGGAGCGAAAAAAATTATGGTTTGCGCAAAAGCCGACTGCGACGGATTTATTGTAAACTATATTGAAGAAAACGGATATTTGCGAATTACAAAGCTTGGAAATCCCAACGTTGTTTCCTCGGCTTATTCCGAAATTGTTTTTGAAAACGGAACAAAAGGTTTTATTGTTCCGGAAAAGGGAGCGGATTTGAAAGACGACGCTTTGAAGCTTTTTGTTGACATAGGCGCAAAAAACCGTGCGGAAGCTCAAAACTTTGTTGCATTGGGCGACGTTTGCCGAACCGTTCCGAACATAACCGCTTTGTGCGGTGAAAAAGCGGGCGGAAGCGGACTTTCCGTTAAGGCGGGAATGGAGGTTTTGCTGAAACTTATGAACTGTGTTGAGGCAGAAAGGTATGATTTGTATTTTGCTGTAACGGGTCAGGATTCGCTTCGTCACAGGGGCGCAAAAGTTGCGGCTTTCGATATTGAACCCGACATATGCTTTTGCGTTGAGGAATGCGAAAGTTTTGACGTTATCGGAGCGGAAAGGAAAGGCGGAGCGGTTCTTGGCGACGGCGCGGTTTTAATCGCAAAAGCGGCGAATTATTGCGCCAATCCCAAATTTTTGAACAAGCTTGAAGAAATTGCCGAAAGGGAGAACGTTAAACACGCCGTTTGCGTTTACGACAAAAAAAACGTAGCCGCTTCGGTTATTTCGAAATGCGGAAAAGGCGTTCCTTGCGTTGTTTTGGGAATACCGACAAGAAATATTTCGAGCAATTCGGAAATTTTGGACATTGGCGACGTTAGAAACGTTTTTGAACTTATTGCCGCTTTGCTTTGCGAAAAAAATATTTTTTAAACTTTAAAAATTTTAAACTTATATAAAACCAAAGAAAGAGAATTGGAAAATGGAAATTACGGAACTTACGGAAAAAAGCGAAAAAGAGCTTAAAGCTTTTGGAATATTCGAAAAAATCGAAAACATTGCTTTTAAAAATCAAATGAGAGTTATGGAGGCGTTCAGACGTCACAAAATTTCCGAAGCTCATTTTGCGGGCACCACAGGATACGGATATGACGATATGGGCAGAGACGCGCTGGACAGGGTTTATGCCGACGTTTTTGAATGCGAGGCGGCGTTTGCACGTCACAACATTATTTCGGGAACTCACTGTTTGACAATAGGTCTTTTCGGGCTTTTGCGTCCGGGGGACGTTCTTCTTTCCGCAACGGGGAAACCTTATGATACGCTTGAAGAAGTTATCGGTTTAAGAGGAGAAAAAGGTTGCGGTTCTCTTGCAGATTTCGGTGTGAAATATGATGAAATTCCGTTTGACGGAAACAGTATTAACCTTGATTTGCTTGCGGTTAAACTTAAAGAAAACGAAAACATTAAGGTGGTGTTTATTCAGCGTTCCAAAGGTTATTCGTTGAGAAATACCCTTTCGGCAAAGGAAATAGGCGAAGCGGCAAAGCTTGTTCATTCGATTAATCCGAATACGTTTGTGGCTGTTGACAACTGCTATGGGGAATTTTGCGACGAACACGAACCCACCTATTACGGTGCGGACATATGTATGGGTTCGCTTATTAAAAATCCGGGCGGCGGTATGGCTGACTGCGGAGGTTATATTGCGGGTACGGCAAAAGCCGTTGAACTTTGTTCGTTCCGTTTTTCAAGTCCCGGAGTTGGGCTTGAGGCGGGCGCAAGCCTTTACGGCAACACTCGAAATATGTTTAAGGGGTTGTTTTATGCTCCGCACACCGTGTGCGAAGCTTTGAAAACGGCGGCGTTGTGTTCGAAAGTTTTTGAAAATATGGGGTTTGACGTATATCCGAAGCCCTGCGACGAGCGTCACTGCATTATTCAAACGGTGAGTCTTAAAACTCGGGAAAATCTTCTTGCTTTTTGCAAAGGTATTCAGGGCGGCGCACCGGTGGATTCGCACGTGACGCCGGAACCGTGGGATATGCCCGGCTATGCGGTGCCGGTTATTATGGCTGCCGGGGCTTTTGTTGGCGGAGCTTCCATTGAACTTTCTGCGGACGCTCCGTGCGTTGAACCTTTTACCGTTTATATGCAAGGCGGACTTACTTATCAGAGCGGAAAGCTTGGTGTGCTTTATGCGGCAAGCGAAGTTGTTAATTTGAACGTTGGAAAATGATTACGTTTTAAACAACCGCAAAAATAAGTTTTATGTTGTATTCGAAAGTAAAGCGGCTTTTATTGCGGTTGACGGAAGTTTTGGCAACAAAAAATGTAAGGCTTTAAAATTGTAAAATACAGAAACAATATGAAAAAACGTTGCCGTTTGCAGGAGGTTGTCGGATTATCGCTTGGACTTATGGGCAACGGAACGGAGGATATTATGAAAATTGCAAGAGATTTCAGAGAAACCGCAAGAAAATCGCTTGAAGGAAAATGGCTTATTGCAATTGCGGTTGGACTTTTGGCTTCGTTATTGGGCGGAATCGGCGACGGCGGTCCGAAACTGAATTTAGACTTTGACGGTGCGGGCGTCGGACTCAATTTGAAATTTGCGGGGCAAAATATTTTTTCGGTGGGCGGCAGCGGTAACTCTCCGATTGGTATGTTTTTAAGCGGTGCGATTTTATATTTTATTGCTTTCGGACTTTTGCTTGGCGCACTTTATTTTTTGCTTGGCGGCGTTATAGGTGTGGGAAACGCAAAATTCAACATCGAACTTATAAAGCAACAGGACGTAAATGTTGAGATGTTGTTTTCTTACTTTAAACATTGGAAAATCGCAACTTTGACAAAGTTACTTAAAAGTTTATATGTTTTTTTGTGGTCGTTGCTTTTTGTTATTCCGGGAATTGTTGCCGGTTACAGTTATGCAATGACGGATTATATTTTGGCTGAAAATCCCGATATTTCCGCAAGTGAAGCATTGGAACGGTCCAAACAGCTTATGGACGGAAACCGTTGGCGTTTGTTTTGCCTGCAAATAAGCTTTTTGGGGTGGAAAATATTGGCGGCTCTTACGTTCGGAATAGGAAACTTGTGGGTTACGCCATATATGCAAGCGGCAACAGCGGCGTTTTATTTGGAAATATGCGACGAAAAAAACGGAATTTACGCTTAAACGGTTTGCGGCTGTTAATAGATTTTGGGAGGTAAAATATGTACGGAGTTAAGCTTTGCCTTGGGTTGAGCAACGCTTTGGGGCTTGGGGAAGCGGAACAAATAAAGCTTTTTGCTTCGAACGGATTTGAGGGTTTTTTTGCGGACTGTTCCAACGATTTGGCGGTATGCCGAAAAACGGCGGACGAATTGGGAATGATATTCCAATCAGTTCACGCGCCTTTCGGAAGAGTTGCCGAAATGTGGCGAGACGGAGAAAACGGTTTATCCGCCGCAAAAGAACTTTGCGAATGCGTTGAAAAATGTGCGGAATTTGAAGTTCCGATTATGGTATCTCATACGTACATAGGATTTGACGGTGCGGATGTTCCCAACGAAACGGGGCTTTTGAATTTTGAAAAGGTTGTTGAACACGCAAAAAAACACGGCGTTAAAATTGCTTTTGAAAACACGGAAGGCGAAGAATTTTTGGCTTTTCTTATAAAACGGTTTGAAAATTGCGATTCGGTTGGATTTTGTTTTGACACCGGTCACGAAATGTGCTATAATCGCAGCCGAGATATGACGGCTTTATACGGTTCCAAACTTATTGCCACGCATTTAAACGACAACTTGGGAATACGCAACTATGACGGAAAAATTACCTGGCTTGACGATTTGCATTTGTTGCCGTTTGACGGAATTGCAAATTGGCAAAATATTGCCGAAAGGCTTTGCAAGTGCGGATATGACGGTATACTTACGTTTGAGCTTAACAAAAACGGCAAGCCCGGCAGGCACGACAACGACATATATGCAAAGCTTTCCGCCGAAGAATATGTTGCGCAGGCATATGCAAGAGCTTGCAGGTTCGGTTCGCTTTTTAAGGCGGCGCATGACACGGTGCAAACAAAGTTTAATAAATAAAAAATAATAAATACATAAGAGTAAATATATAAAAACGAAGGAGAAACAAAATGATTTACACACTTGAAAACGACGTACTTAAACTTGACGTATCCGACATTGGCGCAGAAACAAAATCGCTTATAAAAAAATCCACGGGCAGAGAGTATTTGTTTGACGGCAACCCCGAATGGTGGGACAACACATCGCCGGTTTGCTTCCCCGTGTGCGGAAGATTTCACAACGACAAATGCACGGTTGACGGCAAGGATTATGACCTTATGATTCACGGATTTGTTCGCAGAAATCCCATGAAATGCGTTTTTGCTTCCAAAACAAAAATTACGCATATGAGAGCGGCTGACGAAGAAACAAAAAAGCTTTATCCGTTTGAATTTGAATTTTATTTTACGCACGAGCTTATAGGCAACAAAGTTAAGGTAACTTACAGAGTTGTGAACAAGGACTTAAAGCCTCTCCCCTTTCAGGTGGGCGCGCACCCGGCTTTTAAAATCAAGCTTGGCGATAAGATTAATCTTTACGGAAACGAACCTTTTTCTTACAAGCAGCTTGTGAACAAGCTTTTGCCGGAAGAAAGTACGCCGGTTGGAAACCAAATGGTTATTACCGAAGATATTTATAAAAACAATGCGCTGTTCTTTACGGAAAAGCAACTTTATGCGGCGGGACTTGAAGACGAAAACGGAGAATTTTTGAGAGTTTCGTTTTGCGGCTTTCCGAATTGCGTGTTCTGGTCGCCCGCAGGTGCGCCGTTTTCTTGCATTGAGCCGTGGTTCGGTTGCGACGACAAGGTTGGAACGGACAACGATTTCCGCCACAGATATTGCATGAACACGCTTGCTTCGGGAGAAGAATTCGAAATAAGCTATTATATTAACATTCTTTAACAAAAATTTATTCGGCTTGAAATTGTTACAAAATTCGGCTTGAATATTCTTAAAAAACGCTATATAATGTAATTTGATTATTTATATTTATTTGGGAGGTATTTCCTTATGCAGAAGAAACAGGTATATGTATCCGCGGAAGGTCTTAAAAAACT
>CAZJCI010000004.1:0-22311 GCA_964544455.1 uncultured Oscillospiraceae bacterium | reverse complement strand
CAGGGTTTTTTTGTTATGCCGTTTTTCGGACGGGATAAATATTTCTTTCACGCTACCTCCGATTTTAATCTGTAATTATGTTTGCGTAATCGTCGATATACAAATCGCCGATTTCTTTTATTTTTTCCGTAAGTTCGTCGGTGCAATAGGCGTCCTTTATGCCTATAACCGTCATTCCCAGGCTTTTTCCGGTGGAAAGGCTGTATGCCGCGTCATCGAAAAGGGTGCATTCGCAAGGTTCGCAGTTCATTCTTGCGGCGGCTTCCGAAAAAATATAGGTTTTTTCTTTTCCGCTTTTGCGTTCGTCGCCGGAAATAATGAAATCCACATACGGCATAAGCTCGGCAAGCTTTAATGCTTGTTCGGCAAGATATGTGGGCGTTGCGGTTATAACGCATATATCGGCTCCGAGGCTTTTTAACTTTTTTAAAAATTCGGTTGCGCCTTTTTTTATTTCTCGCTTTTCGGAATAGGATTTTTCCACCGATTTGTTTATTATGGAAATTATTTCATCGTTTGTGCGGGTTTCGCCCATTGTTTTTCGCAGATAATCAAGCGACTTATATGTTCCTCCGAAAATTATATCCGAAAAGAAAATTTTGGGAATATCTTCACGGTTATATTCGCAATAATTATCTATGTAATCGAATATTGCGTCGAACCAAATCCCGTTGGAATCTATAAGAGTGCCGTCCAGGTCGAAAATTGCGTGAGTGATTTTCATTTTTGTTTGTTCCTCGATTTAAATTATTCAATACTGTATTTTAGCACACTTCTTTTTTAGTGTTAAACCGTTTTTGTGTAAATTTTAAAAAATAACTCTTTACAAAATACGGAAAAAGTGATATAATCAAATAAAAAACAATATTGAAGGAGAATAATTATGACAAATTCAAAAAATTGGGCTCTTGGCGCGTCAAGTTGCATACTTAACAGCTTTGCGGGGCACACAAACGAAGGCTTTGCAATGTACCGAGAAGCGGGAATAAAATTTTCGGAACTTTCTATGTATCACGACGGACTCGAACAAATTGATTTTTACGAACACCCTGAAAAAATATATGAAATCGCAAAAAACAACGGCGTTGAATTTTGGTCGTTCCATGTGCCGTTTTCGGGCAGTTTGCACGTTGCGAATATTGACGATTCTCAAAACGAAAACGCTATGAAAATTATTGAAAAAAGCATACGTTCCGCACTCAAAATAGGCATAAAAACAATTGTTATTCACCCATCAAGCGAACCCAACAGCGATGAAACTCGCGCTTTCAGGCTTGAAAGAAGTATTAAAAATTTAAAATATTTGGCAAATATTTGCACGGAAAACGGCGCAAAGCTTGCCGTTGAGGATTTGCCCCGAACCTGCCTTGGAAACAACTCGTTTGAAATTTTAACTTATCTTAACGAAGTACCTGAAATGGATTTGTGTTTTGATACGAATCATCTTACAATGCAAACCAACCAAGATTTTCTTGCGGATTTAACGGAACACAAAATGCACGGCAGAATCAGAACCGTACATATATCCGATTACGATTTTATTGACGAACGTCACCGTCTTCCCGGGGACGGTTGCAACGATTGGAAAGCGATTATATCAAAACTTGAAGAACTTGATTATAACGGCGTTTTTATGTATGAACTTTCCAAACCGCTTGAAAGAGAGGCTGTTTCGCCCAAAGACGTTTTTGAAAACTTTAAGGAACTTATGAAATGATTTTTGCGTAATATGCTTTTGACGGCGATGTTATATCGCCGTCGTTTTTATTTGCTTTTTTCTTTTTTTACGGTTATTGTGAAAATTGTTTCTTCCGAATTTTCAACTATTGCCGTTTCGGTTGCATATCCTGCGTTATTCAATATTTTGCAGGATTTTTCTATTGAATTTTTAAACGGTTGCAAATCTCGCAAAAGTATTGTCGGGGCGGTTTTCCCAACTGGTTCTTCGGCGGCGAGGGAAAACGGTTTTTGCAAAACTTTTTCGGCAAAAGCTTCCAATTCGTCCGGCGTGAGGTTGGGAGAGGAAACTATTTTTTTGCAAAGCCGTTCGGTTTCGGATTTTGAAAAGCCTTTTTCGGCGCAAAGCTTTATTGCGTAATATCTTAAATATTGCGGAAGTTCAAGAAACAAAACCGCAATTTGCTCGTCCGTTCCCAAACGGAGAATTGCCTGCATTTCGGCTCGGGAAAATTTTGTAAGCTTCAACTTTCTTTCCAAAACGGGAACGCTTATCGATAAAAGTTTTGCGGTTTTTGCAAGGTCTTTTTCGGAACGGTTGAAAAGTCGTGCGATGGCTCTTGCTTCGTCGAACATATTAAGCTTTTCTCGCTGAATGTTTTCCACAACCGAAAGATATTCAAAGTTATCGCTTTCTTGCAACATTACGCACGGAACAACCGAAAGCCCCAAAAGAGTTGCCGCTCGCAAGCGTCTTTCGCCCGCAACAAGTTCGCAACGTCCGTTTTCCGAAAGTCTTACCGCCAACGGCTGCAATATTCCGTAGCGGCGTATACTGTCCGCAAGCGAACATATGCCCGTGTCCGAAAAATCGGTTCTTGCAAGCGACGGATTGGGTTTTATGAGGTACGGCGGAATTTGAAATATTTCATCGACGTTGGCGGGCGTTGTTTTGTTGATTTTGTTTTTTTGCATATTCGGCATAAAAAAACTCCCTTTCGTGTGTTTTCGAAAGAGAGTATAGCACAAACTTGGCGCAAAATTTATCGAAATCGGACTTTGTTTTTAAATTTCAACGGTTACTCCTCGTTGCGACGATTCCCAAACGGCGTCCAAAATTCTTTGGCAACGCAGTCCGTCTTCCACTGTCGGGTGGCATTCAACAGTTTTTCCGGCGGCAATATCCACAAATGTTTGTTCTTGCGAAAGACTGTATTTTGAGGGAACGTCCACAAAATGAAGAGCTCCGCATTCAAGGTCCACGTTGCCGACGCATACGCCCAGCTTTTCGGGGGTGTTAAGGTCGAAAGAAATAATTCCTTTGCTTCCGTATATATCGAAAGTAATTGTGTTTTTGTGTCCCAAAACGCAACGGCTTATTGAAAAATTGGCTGTTTTTCCGTTTCCCAAAACCGCAATAAAATTGCAGGCGTCGTCGGTTGTGACGGTTCCCATACCGTTTCCGTTAAGAAGAGGTCTTTCCTTAACGATAATATCGCAGGTTCCGCAAACTTTTTTTATATCTCCCAAAAGATATGTGCACATATCTATGAGATGTACGCCCAAATCGCCAAGCACGCCCGTTCCCGCATACTGTTTTTCGAATCGCCATTCAAGTTTTCTTCCCGCCCAAAGTCCGCTGTCCTTTAGGTATCTTACGTTTACTCCGAGAATTTCGCCTATGGCGTTTTCCGAAAGAAGTTTTTTTGCATATCTTACAGCGCTTTTAAATCTGTATGAAAAACAAACCATTGCGGGCGTTCCGTGCTTCTTTTGGGCTTCAAGTATGATTTTTGCCCGGTCGTATGAAATTCCCAAAGGTTTTTCGATATTTACGGGTTTTCCTTTTTCAATAGAGTATGCCGCCATTTCGGGGTGCAAATAGTTAGGCGTGCAAACTTCCGTAGCGTCCACTTCGGGACAGTCGATGAGTTCTTTGTAATTTTTAAAGCGCATATTTTGCGGTATTCCGAGTTGGTCGCCTCGGGTTTTAAGCCTTTCTTCGTCCGTATCGCATATTGCGACGATTCGGCAATTTTTTGCTTGATTAAGCCCCGAAACGTGAGCTCCCATTGCAATTCCGCCCACGCCGATTATGCCTATGCGTACTTCTTTGTTTTCGTTCATATTTGTGACTGTTCCTTTCCGCCGTGTTTTAATACAGCGTCATATTATATATTTTTGGAAAATCAGTTGTTTTGTGTTTTGGATTTTTGAATTATCTTTTTTCATACATTCCGAACGTGGGTTGAGTTAAATTCGGAGAATAGCACCAATGAGCCGCATTGCGCAAAATTTTGCCTATTATTTCCATGTGATAAATCGGGTATGCTTCGTGACCGGGCTTAAAATAGAATATTTTGCCGAGTCCTCGGTGAAAAGTGCAACCGCTGCGGAAAACTTCGCCTCCGGAAAAGTTGGATATAAAAACAACGTCGTCCGGTGCGGGAATATCGAAACGTTCGCCGTAGGTTTCTTCTTCGGGGATAAATATGTATTCCGGAATTCCGGCGGCTATGGGGTGACCGTTTTCCACAAGCCAAATTTTTTCGCTGTCGCCGGATTCTCGCCATTTTAGGCGGCACCCCGTGCCCATAAGCATTTTGAAAGGTTTGGAATAATGCCCGGAATGAAGAACGACAAATCCCATTCCCTCACGGACTCTTGCGCATACCTTTTGAGCGGTTTCATCGGGAACTTTGTCGTGCCCTGCGTGTCCCCACCAAAAAAGTACGTCGGTGGAATTCAAAACTTCTTCCGAAAGTTCGGTTTGAATGTTATCCAGCGTTGCCGTGCGAATGTTAAAATCGGAATCTTGGGAAAGAAGGTTTTTTATCGCTTGGTGAATTCCGTTCGGATATATTGCCTTTACCTTTTCGTCGGTTTGTTCGTGAATATATTCGTTGTAAATCGTTACGTTTATCATTTTTGCAACCTCCGTTTTGTTGTGTATTCAGTATAATATTACTTACGTTATTTTTCAATGGATAAAGCAACAAAAAAATTGTACTTTTATTTAACGTAATTCGGCGTTGACAAGCGGGAATATATGATGTATAATAAATTGCAAGAGGTGGTTTAATTGAAAATAATCCCCATAGATAAACTGTATACGGAAGAATTTTTTGTTAAAAAGATATTTGCAATGCGGCAAAAATGGCAAAAAGGAGTGGAATTTTCAATGCTTTCTCACGAAAGACCGACAAACGCTTTTTTGTATTTTTCAAAAGGAAACGCGGAGTTTAAATCCGAAAGAGAATCGAAGAATTCCGTTTGCCAAGCTTCGGAAGAAAGCCTGGTTTATATTCCCAAAGGAGCAAAATATTGCATTGAATTTTCCGAGGATATTTCCGTTGAAACTTTGCTTTTCGAATTTTTGCTTTTTTCGGAAAGCGGGGAGGAAATATTGCTTGAAAATTGCATAACCGAACTTTTTGAATCCGCAACTTTTGTGCGGGAAAAAATATGCGATTTGGATACCGCTCAAAGAGCGGCGGTGGCGTGTCCGGCGCAAATAATGTCGTTGTGTTGCGATATATTTTACAGTCTTTCAAAATATGCCGTGCGCAGGGAAATTGCGGAAAAAGATTTTGGCGTGATAGAAAAAAGCATACGTCTTGCGGAAAATTTTTCCAATGCGGAGCTTACCGTTGCGGAGCTTGCCGCCGCTTCAAACGTAAGCGTGGGAACTTTTAACGCCATGTTTAAAAAATACAGCGGAACATCGCCCGGAAAATACAGAGATTCGCTAAAACTTGCGAGAGCCAAAAAACTTTTGGACAGCAATACCCCGCAGGTTTGCGAAATTTCGGAAGCTTTGGGGTTTTCGGATGTGGGCTATTTTTGCCGTTGGTTTAAAAAAAGAACCGGAATTACCGCTTTGGAATACCGTAAGAATTATAAGAAATGACGTTTTCTGCATATTTTTACGGAAAAATATATTGAAATATTCGGTTTAATGTTGTATTATGTATTTATATTAATTAAATTCATTAAGGACGGTATTGAATTATGGATAAGCTTCCCTTCAGGCAAATACATTTGGATTTTCACACTTCGGAGCATATGCCGAACGTTGGCAGTATGTTTTCGGAAGAGAATTTTGAAAAGGCGTTGAAAATAGGGCATATTTCTTCGATTACGCTGTTTTCAAAATGTCATCACGGTTGGTCTTATCACCCCACAAAGGTAAACGAAATGCACCCCACTCTTAAAACAAATCTTTTGGAACGTCAGCTTGACGTTTGCAAAAAAATGGGCGTGCGAGCTCAAATTTATGTTTCGGCGGGGCTTGACGAAAGAAAAGCCGTTAAATATCCGCATTTTCGCAACATTCGCCGTGGAAACGAAAACACGCTTTTGGGGGCGCATTGGCACGGGCTTTGCCTTAACAACGACGAATATCTTTCCATGCTGTGCAATGAGGTTGCCGAAGTTATGGAAATGTTCGGCGGAAAATTCGACGGCGTTTTTATGGATATTTGCAATCCGTCGCCTTGCGTTTGCCCGATTTGCATAAATTCTATGCTTGAGTTGGGGCTTAATCCCGAAAATCCGCTTGATGTGGAAAAACACCGAAAAATTGTTTATGCAAAATATACCGAAGCAATAAACCAAACCGTTGCAAAATATGATGTTAATATGCCTGTTTTCCACAACTGCGGCGAAGTTCCGAAAGACGATAGGGAAAGGGTATATTCAAATACCGCCCACATTGAACTTGAATCGCTTCCCACGGGCGGTTGGGGATATGACCATTTCCCGCTTTCGGCGGCATATATGCGGGTTTTCGATAAGGAATTCCTTGGTATGACCGGAAAATTCCATAAATCGTGGGGAGAATTCGGCGGATATAAGCACCCCAACGCGTTGCGCTATGAAGCCTCGCTTTCGCTTGCAAACGGAGCAAAAATTTCCGTCGGTGATCAGCTTCATCCGCTCGGAATGTTCGACGAAGCAACATATAAGCTTATAGGCGCGGCTTATTCGGAAGTTGAAAAGAAAGAGGAATGGTGTTCCGACGTTAAAGCCGTTGCGGATATTGCGATTTTTACAACATATACCGAAGAAACAAAAAATACTTGCCCGGATATCGGCGCAAACAGAATACTGCTTGAGGGTAAATATCTTTATAATATTATCGACAATTATTGCGATTTCGGCGATTATAAGTTGATTATTTTCCCGGATAGCGTGATTTTCGACGATGAACTCGCAAAAAAAGTGAACGATTATATTGCAAACGGAGGAAAAATTCTTCTTTCGGGCGTCAGCGGAACAATGACCGACGGAAAATTTTTTAAGGATTTCGGACTTGAATTTTGCGGGACGGGAGAATTAGACGCCACATATCTTGTGCCTACTTACGATATGCAACCCAACGGAATTGCCGCTTATCTTATGTACGGCAAAGGGTATATTGTTAAAAATGCGGAAAACGTTAAGGTTACGGCAAAAATGCAGGATTCTTATTTTAACAGAAGTTTCCGCAAATTCTGTTCGCACAGAAATACGCCGAACAATCCCGAAAGTTGCGGCTTTGGCGCGGGATTAACCGATAATATCGGATATATTGCTTGGAACGTATTTTCCGAATACGGAGAACACGGAGCATATCACGCAAAAAGAATTGTTACGGATATGCTTGACGCTCTTTTGAAAACGGAAAAAACTATTGAAACCACGCTTGCTTCCAACGGAGTTGTAACTCTTATGCGCCAGCCCGAAAAGAACAGACTTGTTAATCATTTGCTTTATGCCGTAACAAAACTTAGGGGAAATACGGAGGTTATTGAAGACGCAATTTCCGTAAGCGGCGTAAAAGTTAAAATAAGACTTCCCGAAAAGCCGAAAAGAGTATATATCGCTCCCGAAAACACGGATATTGCCTATACTTACGAAAACGGCGTTTTGGAATATGAAGTTCCCATTTTTACGCTTCATACCATGGTTGTTATAGACGAATAAAGCGGTTTAACGCAAAAGCACCTCGAACTTTGATTTTTCGAGGCGCTTTTTGTTATGCGTTTTTTGTCGGGCACATTTTCCGTGCGCTTTTTTGTTCGGCATAATGCCGAGGGCGTTTTATGCAAGCAAGAAAGGTTCGGGGGCAAATTTGCGGTATGCCGTTAAAGCGGTGTGTTCCCGCAGATATATTCCTCGCTTTTCTTCGTTGAAAGCGTAGTCACGATGTTTTGCAAAAATCGAAATTGCTTCGTAAGGAAAAAGCCAACGAGGCTCCAATCGGACTTCTTTTTCGTGCGGAGTTGGACACCGCCGGGTTTGCCCGATTATTTCGCAAATAAAATAGTGACTTGAATAAAGATAATCTTCGTAATATTCGTTTACGGTAAGGTAGCGTTGCAACGGTTTACATTGGAAACCGGTTTCTTCCGCCAATTCCCTAATACAGCAAATCTCGTTGCTTTCGTCGGCTTCCTTGCCGCCGCCCGGAATTGACCATATGTCGTTGGCAACTTCATAGGTCAGGAGAATTTTTCCGTTATTTATTATAACGCCCCGACAGGCTTCACGAATTTTTGAATATTTTTCAAAGCGATTATCGCCGTAAATTTCGATTGTTTCCGTTTTGATACCTCTTAAAAATGTGGAATATATATATTTCAAACTGTGCGTTTTGCGGTATTTGGGGCGAGATTTTATTCTTCGTCGATTACGGTTTCGGTTATTTCGAAATCTGTTCCCACAAGCGAGCTTAAATCTTTTTTTATTTCGTAAATATCGTAATAGCGCACTCTTGCGGTAAGCTTATCTCCCGGATAAAGCCGCTTTTCTCCGTCGTTATAGCTTGAATCGTTGCTTTTTTGAAGGTGCTTTACGTTAAGAACCACGCAATAATAAGGCCACAGCACATCTCGAACCGTTTTGCCGACCACAAAGGCGTTTTGGGAAACGGTCATATTAAAATATGATGTTTGAAGCGTTTTGTTTTTTATATGTTTTTCGGCTATGTTTTCAAGGACGGTATCGTAAAAAGATGTTTTTCCCAAAAGCTCCGTTATAAGATTAACCGTAAATACAACGGCAGCCACATAAAAAAGATTGGTAAACTGCCCGGTAAGCTCCAAAAACAGCACGGAGCAAGTGAACGGCGAACGCAATGTTCCGCCTATAAAAGCGCACATTCCCAGCAATACCGCCGCACCGCACAATTCTTGCGGGAATCCCAAAAAATATAAAAGTTTTACGGTTATTGCCGAAACGGTTACGCCTATTGCAAGAGTTGGTATAAATATGCCTCCGGTGGCTCCGCAATCGGTTATCAGCAACATCATAAAAAGGCGCACCGCAAGCAACAGCAAAAGGTACGGAAGCTCTTTTCGGTTTTCCGTTATATCTTCGATTATGCTGTGTCCGCTGTAAAGCCCGTCGGGAAAAACAAAGCCCAAAACTCCTGTCAGCATAAAAACAAAAACAAGTCTTGCGGATTTTGAAATTTTTTTGTTTATGCGTTTGGTGAATTTTCCGAAAAGTTCGATGGAAGTATCGAATCCGCCCACGGCAAAAGCGATAATAACGCCCAACAGCAGAAGATAGGCAAGGTGTTTCGGTTGAAAATCGGAATTAATTTTGAATTTAAAAAGTTCCGAACTGATACCGCAAAGCATACATAACAGTTTATTTACGAAAGTTGCGGATAAAACCGAAACGGATACCGTCATAACAAGCATAGGAGTAAAACGTCGGTGTATTTCCTCAAGCGCAAAAAGCATTGCGGTGAGAGGGGAACCCGTGGCAACCGCAAAGCCTGCGCCCGCGCCGCCCGTCATAACATAGCGGCTCCATGCCGACTTGTTTTTGGAAAACCCCACCGAAAAACCGCCGACGGTGGTTCCTATAAGTACTGCGGGACCTTCGCTTCCCACGGGAAGACCGCAAAAATAGCTTATGAAGCTTCCTATTACCGTTCCCAAAAATGTTTTTAAATGTTTTACCGGAATGAGCCCTCGCAAAATGCCTTCGCTTCGGGGAATACCGCCTCCCTTTGCTTCGGGAATGCGTTTGTGCAAAGCGAGCGTTGCAAAGCCGAGCAACAAAATAACGGCAAAGCAGGCGCACATATAAAGCGGAGAACCTTTTGCGGACGCATACATTTTTCTTGAAAGTTCTTCGATAATTTTTGCGGCATATTTAAACAAAAAAATAACACCCCCGGTGACGGAGCCGCAAATAATTCCGTAGCCCAAGCAGGGGAATATGTTTTTTACATAGTCGTTGCGTTTGTTTTTCATAATATCAACCTCTTCGGTGATATATTATAGTACCGATTCTTGAATTTGTCAACAGTTAAAATGAATAAAAATATTTGCCGCAAAGCCTTATTAATTGCAAAATAAAACATTGCTTTAAACCGACGCCCCAAACTTCATTATTCGGTTTTTGTTGCGCCCCCAAAAAGTTGAATTTTCGTTTTGACTTTTCGGGGGCGATTTATTCGGCAAATTCTTTTAATACAATTTTTATTCGAATATTAACGAAAACAGCTTGGCGTCCCTCATTCGGAAACGCAAACGAACGGTTTTTCCGGCGTATTTTGAAAAATCTTCTCCGTCGGCAAAGGTTATTTTTCTGTCGGTTGTGTCGCCGTATATTTCAAAACTTTCTTTTTGCGATAGGGGAGCTCCGTTTTCGTCCAAAACGTCCGCAAATATATATCCGTAGGCTGACGTGGAAAAATTAATATGTAAATCCGTACCTTCGAATGTGAACGGTTTGGTTATGAGAACTCGTTCTTCGCCGTCCGCCATACGGCAGGCAAAACCGTCTTTTCGAATTTCGTAACGGTTAAGCGGCTTTGCAACTCCTTCGCTTCGGTGATAATCGCAGGTGTACATATAATATGTTTCTTTTCCGGAATCTATTAAATCGTAAGCGGGATAGCAATCGCCGTAAACCCAATTATGCGGGTGTTCATAGCCGGGAGTCATAAAGGCTTCGTTATATTTGCGCCATGTTTCACCGTTGCGTGAACACATAAAAATGCAGTCCGTTACGGTAAGCCCGGCACGTTTTTCGTATTTTTCGACAGAAAGCTTTTTAACCGCCGAGCTTTTCAGCTGAGTTTCGTTTTCCGTCCAATTTTTTCTTTCGCAATAGCGCACGGGAAAGCCTATGAGCATATGCGGGGCTCGGGGATATATTGAAACGTTGTTGGTATAAAGCGGATAATCTTTTTCGTCGGTAAAAGAAATTCGTTTCGGAGTGCTCCAATTAACAAAGTCGTCGGAACATATCATTCTGATGTCTCGGATTTTGGAGTTATCCCATTTTTCAATGTTATTGCCGTTTTCGTCGTGCATACCTCGAAAATAAATGTAATATTTGCCGTTTTGGCGTATAATTGTGTTAAGCGTGTCGAAATGTCCGTCGGTAGTAATGCGGCGACCGTCGTTGAATTTATAACCGTCGGCGGAAAAAAGGCAACGGAGTTCACCGCTTCCGGGCTTATCTTTGCGCTCAAACGAACCTATTGCCTTATATTTTTCGTTTTTGGGGCAATTTGGATTTTCGTCGTAAAAAACAAACATATTATCCGGGATTTTCATAAGTACGTTACTTTGTTGCGGTTGCAAACAAGGGCGTTCCCATGTTAAGCCGTCTTGACTTTCGATGACCGAAAGTTCAACTCCTCCTTGGCTGTGAACCACATAGTACATTTTATATCCTGAGTCGTCTTTCAAAATTTGCGGATAGCTTATGGAAGTTTTTTCGTTTTCTTTATCGAAAACATAGCAACATTCTTTAAGCGTGGGCTGAATAAGTCTTGCAAACGCCGTTGTTTTTTCGGCGTCCGTAAGATAATCGTCCCAAAACAGCTCTCGTTGCCCTTTGGAAAGTTTTATCATTTTGTTCTAAACTCCTTTCAACATAGGTTATTTGAATTATACAACGACATTGCAAAAAAGTCAATACTTTTTGTTGATTTTTGAATAGATTTTTGATAAATACAAAGAAGTTCAATTAATCGTTCTGCGGTATGTCAAGATTGAACTTCTTTGAAATGATTTTAACGATTAAATGTTTTTTCCCGCATCATAGGCTTCTTTTAACGCGGGCGAGGCGTTTATTTCTCCTTTTTCGTAAACTCCCATACCGTATATAACTCCTATTTCTTTTGCGCCTTCAACGCAATCGGCATATCCCCTAAAACAGGCAAGAGTGGTTTCGGCGGAAGATTTTTCGCTGTCCGCGGCTGTGACTATGTAGAAAAATTCTTTGTTGCGAACTTCCGTCCAGCGAGCCACGGTGCGGTCGATAACGGCTTTAAGTTGCGCCGAAACCGAATAAAAGTATACGGGGCTTGCAAGTACCAAAACGTCGGCGTCGATTATTTTTTGCATAATTTCGTTCATATCGTCATTTATCGAGCACACGCCGTTTGGGCTGCACGCATAGCAAGCTTGGCAGTAGCCTATGTTTTTTTCCGCAACCCGTATTTTTTCCACCGTGTGACCGCTTTCTTTTGCGCCTTTTGCAAAGCTGTCGCACAAAATATCGGAATTTCCGTTTTTTCGGGGGCTTCCCGATAAAATCAAAATTTTTTTGTTCATTTTTTACTCCTTAATTCATATTTTTTCTTTCTTCCGTCAGTTTTACAAACCATTCGACTGTTGTGGGGTTGCTGTGAGAAAAGAAAAGGCTTTTTTGCGTATCCAGCTTGGCGATTGAGTTCATATCGTCGGCGGAAAGTTCAAAATCGAAAATGTTGAAATTTTCTTTTATTCTTTCGGCGTTTACGGATTTCGGAATAACTACGATTCCTCGTTGCAAATGCCAACGCAAAATTACCTGCGCAACCGTTTTGCCGTGATTTTCGGCAATTTCTTTAAGAGCGGGAATGTTAAACATATTGCTTTTTCCTTCGCCGAACGGCGCCCAAGCTTCCAATTGAACGCCGTATTTTTCGTGCCAAGCTTTGCTTTCGTTTTGCTGATGAAGAGGGTGAATTTCCACCTGATTTATCATTGGCTTTATTTTGCAAAACGACGAGATGTCTACCATTCTGTCGGAATAAAAATTCGAAATTCCCAACGCTCGGATTTTGCCTTCGTCGTAAAGCTCTTCCAATGCTCGATATGCTCCGTATACATCGTTAAAAGGTTGATGAAGCAAGCATAGGTCAAGATAATTTGTTTGAAGTTTTTGCATTGATTCCAAAACTGAGGCTTTTGCGGCTTCATAGCCGTAATGTTCAATCCATACTTTTGTTGTAAGGAATATTTCTTTTCTCGGAATACCGCTTTTTGCAACGGCGTTGCCGACCTGTTCTTCGTTAAAATAGCTTTGAGCCGTATCTATCAGGCGATACCCCGTTTTTAAAGCTTCGCTTACGCAACGTTCGCAGTCTTCTTTTGTTACCTGATAAACGCCGTATCCCAGTTGCGGCATTTTTACGCCGTTTGAAAGCGTGACGTAATTCATATAAAATACCTCGCATTCGTTTTTATTTAATATGTTTTATTATACATCTTAAAGTGCGCTTTAAGTCAATAGCGGTAAAAAAATATTTACAATTTTGCTTTTATTTGAGATTTTAAGAAAAATTTATAAAAATGTGACACTTTTTGCCCTTTTTATCTATTGACATTACATAAAAAATAAGGCAAAATTATTATGGTATTTTATGTAAGTAATTATTTTTGAGAGGAAACGACAATGAAAATTTTTAAAGTTATGTTTTGCACCGTATTATTTTCGATTTGCTTATGCTTTAACGCGTTTGCAAACACGGCGTCCGAAAACGCAAAAATCATTGATTTTGCGGATTGCGAAAACGGCATTGTGAACAGGCACAAAAGCGCAGAGGTTACGCATACGGAAATCGACGGACGTTCGGCGGTAAAAATAGTTCCCAATCCGCAGTGCGACACAACGTCGTATATATCCGTGGACGGATATAGTTTTTCGCAATATTCGATTGACCTTGAAAAATATTGCTATGTTGCTTACGAATATTATTATAAATCCGATTCTCCCTTAAGCGTTTTTATGAATGCGGATATTTTACCTCAAAAAGACGCAATTACAAAAAGAATTTCCGTTAATTCAAACGAAAAAATCGTTTCGGGTAAGTGGTCGATTGCGCTGTTTGATTTTTCAAGCGTAAAACAATATCTTAACGAAGAAACGGATAATCATAATTTATATCAAATGCATTTTCGTCCTTTCGGATTGAAAAAATTATCCGAACTTTCGGCAAACGACGAAATATATGTCAGCAAAATTATGTTTTTTACGGAAAAGCCCCAACTTACGTATGTAAACTCTTTTATTAACGGATATGATGACGGAACTTTCGGAGCGGCAAAAAAGCTTACTCGAGCCGAAGCTTGCGCAATGACGGCAAGAAGAGTTGCGGGAACGAAAACAATAATCGGAAATGCGCCGTATGCCGACGTATCCGAAGAAAGCTGGTATTACGGTTACATAGGTTATCTTTGGGAAAAGGGCGTTTTGAATTTTTGCACGGAAGAATATTTTAAGCCCGACGAATATATTACCGCCGATGATTTTGCAAGATTGCTGATTAATTCGGGAATTGTTGCCGATATGGGAGCCGCTTTGGAAAACGGCGGTTTGGGTTCGGTTGCTTTGTCCGAAAAAAATTCGGGCGTTTCAAGAATTACGGCGGCAATGACGATAAATCAGCTTGGCGGGCGCGTTGTTTATAAAGATTGTATTCCGGAATCAATCGAACTTCTTTTTCTTGATGTAAACCGAGAAAACGATTATTTTGCCGAAATTGCCGAAGCGTGTTTCGACCACGTTTCGGTTGGCGAAAAATGGCTTTATGCGTCGCAAGACCCGATATACGAATTAATTTCAAAAGTCGGGGAAGATGTTTTTTACGATATTGAATCGGGCAACGCAAAAGTAAAAGAACTTGACAATTTGGAAAAAGCACGTATTGCGGAAATAGCCGCTACGGAAAATATTCCCGCAACCGCCAAAGCAGTATATGTTTCCGCTTCGTTCGGAAACGATGATTACGACGGTCTTTCGGACGAATATCCCGTAAAAACAATCGCCCGAGCAAACGCAATTGCTTCCGCAGGGTGGCAAATTCGCCTTTTAAGAGGCGACGTTTGGCGTGAAAAATTCACCGCAAAAGCCGGCGTGACCTATACCGCTTACGGAGCGGGCGATAAGCCCAAAATATACGGTTCTCCCGAAAACGGTGCGGTTGCTTCAAAATGGAAACTTGTTTATGAAAACAAAGAAACGGGCGCGCTTATTTGGAAATATGCAAGAGAAGATTTGCCTGATGTGGGTACGATTGTGTTTAACAACGGAGAGGGCTATGCCGTAAAGGAAATTCCGTCCTGTAACGGTGCGGAATTTGTTATGCGAAAAGATCACGAAGTTTTATTCGACTATACCGTTGAACTTGACAATAACCTTGAATTTTTCCATGCGGCAAATTCGTCGGTTAAATATTCGGCTGCAAGCGGAAACTTTATTGATATTGCAAATTCGGTCGGACCGCTTTATTTGCGTTGCGACAACGGAAATCCCGGAAAAGTTTTCGATTCGATTGAATTTAACACAAGAGGAAATATAATAAGCGTGGGCGGTAACAATGTAACCGTGGATAATTTGTGCATTATGTACGGCGGCTCTCACGGTATCGGTTCGGGGAGCGTGAAAAATCTTACCGTAACAAATTGCGAAATAGGTTGGATCGGCGGCTCCGTTCAGGGATATAACGCTAACGGAAGCACAAGCAACGACGCAACCCGTTTTGGCAACGGCGTTGAAATATACGGAAGTTGCGACGGATATATCATAGATAATTGCCGAGTTTATCAATGCTATGACGCGGGCGTAACGCATCAGTTTTCCACTCTTTCCAACGGAAATTGCACAATGCTTAACGTTACGTATTCCAATAATCTTATTACGGATTGCGTATACAGCATAGAATATTTTTTGGGTTATACCGGCAATTACGAAAGATACGGCGATAATATTTTGTTTGATTCCAACATTTTAAGAAGAGCGGGATTCGGCTTCGGTTCTTCACGCCCTGACGGATATAATCAACGGCACATACGTTCCAGCGATAGGGATAACCCTTTTACGAATTACGTTATAAAAAACAACGTTTTCGATAGGTCGGTTTTTCAGCTGATTTCCGCAATAACCACACAAGAAGAATTTATTCCCAAAATGTCGGGAAACACATATATTCAAGGAGTGGGAAACGGATTTTACAGTTTTGCTATGTACGGCAGTGCAAAAACCGATTATTCTTCCGAAAAATCGGTTAAAAACGTTCTTAACGATGAAACGGGGAAAATGTATTTTGTTAAATACATTCCGTATTACAAATACGATTATCAGCCTTCCAAAACCGTTGCCGTAACGTCTTCCGACAGGCAGTAAGCGTTTTTTAATTATGTGAAATATATGACTTTTGAAGAATACAAGGAAAAATATAATATAAAACTTACGGAACAGCAAAGTCAAGCGGTTTTAAAAACGGACGGATATACCCTTTTGCTTGCCGTGCCGGGAAGCGGAAAAACAACCGTAATCGTTTCTCGGTTGGGATATATGATAAACTGTCTTGGAATTTCGTATGAGAATATTTTAACTTTAACATACAGTGTGGCTTCATGCGCCGATATGAAAAACAGATATGTTTCGGTTTTCGGTAACGCCAACGTTCCGCAATTCCGAACGATACACGGCGTTTGCTCGCTTGTTATACGAGAATACGAAAGGCGCAGCAGCAATAAGGCGTTTGCGTTGTTGGACAAAGAAGCCGAATGTAAGCGGATTATTTACGATATATATTCGGAAACCGTTGGTAAAAATCCGCTGACGGGCGATATAAACAATTTGCAACGTCAGATAACATATGCAAGAAATATGATGTATACCGCCCAACAGGCTCGGGAAATTGTGTTTGATAACGACGGATTTTTTGAAATTTACAAAAAATACCGTGAAGTTAAAAAAGCCGCAGGCGTTATGGATTATGACGACCAGCTTGAATATGCGCTTAAAATCCTTAAAAAGTATCCGGAAATACTTAAAACTTTTAAATCAAAATACAGATATATCAACGTGGACGAGGCACAGGATACTTCAAAAATTCAACATGAAATTATACGTGTTTTAACCGAAAAAAATTTGTTTATGGTCGGCGACGAAGACCAAAGTATATACGGCTTCCGAGCCGCATATCCTCAGGCGTTGTTGGATTTCGAAAAAACATACCCCAATGCTTGCGTATTGCTTATGGAACAAAATTTTCGAACCACCGGAAAAATACTTGAGCGAGCCTCCGCTTTCATAGCGCATAACGTCGAAAGATATAAAAAAAATATGTATACTCAAAAAGGCGGCGGGGAGGATATACGCATAATCAACGTGCCGAAATATGAGGACGGACTGAAAATTGTATGTGAAATTTGCGAAAAGGCGCAGAATGACGAAAAAGAAACCACGGCTGTGCTTTTTCGCAACAACGAATCGGCAATTCCCATAACAGACGTTTTGCAACGAAACGGAATTTCCTATAAATGCAGGGAAAACGACGGAGCGTTTTTTGAAAATCCCGTTGTTACGGATGTGCTTTTAATGATGAAATTTTGCCTTAATACGCAAAATTACGAAATATTCAAAGAGATTGCTCCTCGTTTGGGGTGCGGGATTTCAAAAGAAAGTGCCGAAACAATTGCGCATAATGCCGAAAAGCTTGGAATTGCTCCGCTTGAATTTTTAAAAAGTCAATATGCGGAAGGCTCCGAAAAATGTGCAAAAATTTGCGTTCTTGCAAACGAAACGGAAGTTGCCAAAAAAAGAACGCCCTATCGCGCTCTTTTAAATATACTTACAAAAACCTGCTTCGGAGCATTTCAAACATACCGCCTTAAAGAAAAAAGCAAATTTTCCGTTCTTTTAAGCGTTGCTTTGAAATGCGACGGTATTGAAGAATTTTTGCAAAGAATGCAAGAATTGCAATATTTTTTTAAATCTTCGCTTCCCGCTTCGGAACGTTGCGCGGTTTTATCAACGGTACATTCAGCCAAAGGGCTTGAATACGATAACGTTGTTATAATCGACGTTCGAGACGGCATATTTCCAAGCGGTTGCCAAGGTGAAACGGATAAGCGGCGCGAACTTGAACATCTTGAAGAAGAACGCAGACTTTTTTATGTTGCGGTTACAAGAGCCAAAAAGAACGTAAAAATAATCAAATACAACATCGAATACGATAATTCTTCGACGGCAGATTCGGTTTTCATAAAAGAACTTATGGATTATAGCGAAAACAATGCGAAAAGCCTTAAAAAAGGGATGAAAAACGGCAATATAAAAAAAGCTTCAACAGAAAAAGCGGACATATCGGCGTTTAAAAAGGGCTCGGAAGTTATTCACAGCGGTTACGGCAAAGGCGTGATAACGGAAATTTACGAAGGAAAATGCACGGTTGAATTTTTTAACGGCAAAACGGCGGCGTTTAATTTGGAAACAAGCGTTTCTTTCGGAATAATCAAACTTAAAAATTCCGCCGAAACGTCGAAATAAAAAATGAGTCCGTAAAACGAACTCATTTTTTGCAGTGACCGGCACGGCGCAACGGCTGTTTTTCAAACCGAAATTCAACCGTCGTTTTGTTCCTTTAAAGAATCCAAATATTCTTTGGCTTTTTGGGGATTTGCTTTTTTTTCGTCAAGTTTTAAATCGAAAATAATGTTTGTGCCGTCGTAGGATTCGTTTTCAAAAATACTTTGGGTGTTTTCGTCGGAAACAAATTGATTTTTATTTAAAAACGTTGTGTCGGTAACGGCAATATAAAGGTTTTTATCGGCAAAAAATTCCAAACTGTCGCATTCGATTATTCTGTAAAGAACGCCGTCGATAATTTTTGCAAAATAACCGCCGTGCATTGTCACAACGTTATATTCTGCCGGGTCCAGTCCGCCTATCAACGGAGTGACCAATATTTCATCGTCGTAGGTCATTTCGGAACCGTCGGATTTTTCCACGGCAACGGCAACATATGTCCTTTCGGGGTATAAATCCCAAGCGGAAGCTTTGAAATTGCTTATTTCACGTCCCGACGCCGTTCCCAAAACCGTGGCTTTATATTTTCCGTCTTGTTTGGTTTCGGATATTGTTCCGTTTTTTTCAAAATGTTCCGCAAGAGTTGCGTCGCCAAGTTCGTCGGCAATTTGTTTCGGCGATAAAAACCTTGTCGCCGCAAAAGCGGTTGTGCCGATAATGCAAACAGCGGCGGCTGTTAATGCGATTGCTTTTGCGCTGATTTTCTTTTTTTTCATTGATAAATCCTCTCTTTCAAATTTTTCGGTAACGAAAGGAGTTGCCATTGAAGATTTTACAACTTCGGCGTGTTTGCGTAATCTTTCTTCCAATTCGGGTATATTCATTTTTCAAATTCTCCTTCCAAAATTCTTTTTAATTCGTTAAGCGCGTTTTTGGTTCTGTATTTTACGGTGGAAACGGGTTGATTCAAAAGTTTTGCTGTTTCTTGGTAATTCATACCGTTATAAAACCTTAAAGTTATGTATAAAGCCGATTTTTTCGGTAATCCGCAAATGGCGTCCATAAGCTCGGTTTCGGATGTCGGAATATCGTAAAATAAATTAAGGTTGTCGGTAAGTTCTTCGGTGTATTTGCGTTTTTTAATAAAATCTTTGCACTTGTTAATTACAATTCTGGTTATCCACGTTTTAAAATATTCGGGATTTTTCAGCTTGTCAAACGCTTGAAACGCCGCAAGAACCGCTTCCTGAACGCAGTCCATGGCGTCTTCGGTATTATGAAGATACCCAAGCGCAACCAAAAACAAAGATTTTTCGCATTCTTTGTATTTTTGCTCGAACAGTTCTCGCAAATTCATTGCCTCCTTTGGGATTTTTAAGAGCTCTTACGTATATTAGACGATTTTTTTTGCAAAAAAGTCAAGTTTAATAAAATTTTTTTATTTTAACGGTAAATTATAAACGATGCGAGGAACATTTTTATGATTTTTAAACGTCCCGTAATACGTAACAGATTAACGCTTTGTTGCGCCGTTTTCACGGTAACAGTCGTTGCGTTTTTAAGTTGTAATTACAATATTGCGCTTTTAATTGCCGGCGCAACGATTATTGCGGTTGCAATTGCTTTGGTGATAGTGGGAGAAATTTGCAAAAAGCGTTTTTCCGTTATTGTTCCGCTTTTGTTTGCAACGGCTTTGGGAATGATGTTATGTTGCGGCGCAAATTATGCGTATCGTTATCCCGCGCAAAAATTTCTTGAAAAGTATGAAAACGTTGAATGTAATATGACTGTCAGAATTGAAAGCTCGGAATATTACGGAAGTTATGCCAACTATGTTGTAGGCATTGTTGAATGTAACGGAGAATTTTTCGAATCGTTTTTCGGCGAATATCCGAAAATGAGAGTTACAAATTACGGCAACGATTATTCGGAAAAAGGGGATATAATCCGCATAAACGCCGTTCCGAAGCGTCCCGAAAAGGAAAACGGTTCGGGTTTTGAGGAAGAAAGGTACCTTGAATCGCAACGTATTTTTATTGTTTGCGATTATTTCGAAAACGCTCGGCTTATTTATAAAGAGTCGCCGAAATATGCCGATAAACTTCAGTCAATGCTGGCTGAAAATCTTACGAAATACATAGGAAAAAGAACCGTGACGGACGAAACATTGCTTGCAAGATGTATGCTTTGGGGAGATAAAAGCGGAATTTCAAAGGAATTGAAAAACGTCTTTCGAGCTGCCGGAATATCGCACGTTTTAAGCGTTTCGGGGTTGCATCTATCAATTTTGTTTATGGCTCTTTCCGCTTTTTTTAATCTGAAAAACAGATCTCCCCGTCGGCGTTTACCGTGTGCGGAAATTCTTTCCTGCATTTTGGTTTACACTTATATGGCGGTTGCCGGATTTAAACCGTCCGTTATGCGAGCCGGGTTTATGCTTATTTTTATAAATATACATTCCGTGCTGACGTTTTATAAAAGAAAGCTTGGATTTAGCGTCAGTGCCGCATATTACGGCGAAAATTACGATTATAATTATTTGGATATAAATAATAAAGGAGTTTTCGATTCGATAACGGCTCTTTTTTGTGCGGGAACGTTTATTTGCATTGTTTCGCCTTATGCGGTTTACGATGTCGGTATGCAACTTTCGTTTATGGCAACGTTGGGAATACTTATAGGGATTCCCATTATATCCGAAGCGGAAAGCAAGTTACGGTTTGCGCCGCTTAAAGCGGTTTTTACGTCTTTTGCAATTACGTTTTCCGCAGTAAGCTTTACTCTTCCGATTTCCGTATATTACTTTGGCGAACTTTCGGTGATGTCGGCATTTTCCAACCTTTTGATAACTCCGGTTATGACTTTGCTTTTGGCATTGTTGCTTGCGCTTGCGGTAATCGGATTTTTGCCAAGTTTTTCCGTTACGGTTTCGGTGTGTTCCTTTTTGGGAAACATATGCGAATTTCTTTGCGGCTTATGCATTAAAATCGCAAAAATCAATTCAAAATTTAAATTCTCCGTTCTTACGGCGGAAAAAAGCGATTTTGCGAATATTGTTTTTGCGGGCTTGATTGCAATAACTCTTGCCTCGTTGTTTTTGGGATTGACCAAAGCAAAAAAATTCGGATTTGTTTCGGTTGTGTTTTTATATTTTGCGTGTTCCGCAGTTTGTTTTGCAAATACCGTTCAAGAGTATTCAAAACCCAAATTAAGCTTTTGCACTCTTAAAAAATTGCCTTATTCTTGTCTTTCGGTTAAGGACAAAAGAATTATTTTGGACAGCGGAGAAGGGCTTGCGCAACTTTATGAAACAAAGCGGGTTATTGGCGAACAGCTTTACAAAACGGAAAATATTTATGTTGTTGCTTTTAAAGAAAACTGTTCGTTAAAGGATATATATTTTAACATAACCTATTTTGACGAAAAGGAGAAAATTTCCGTTTTATATCTTCCGAATTACGATGCGTTCAAAAATGCGGGAGTTGATAATGCCGATTACGGCAAATTTGTTTCGGAAATGATAAAGCGCGATTTCGGCATTGTTGTTTATGATAACGGATTTACGGTTGCCGGAATTGATTTTAAAACCGAAACAACGCCAAACGCTTCAAGTTTTGTATTTGAAAATTATTCTTTGATATTCGCAAACAACTATGATTCGAAAACCGCAAATAAATTTGCCGACGATTCCGAGTATTGTGTGTATTTTTGCAAAAAAGCCGCAGAAACCGATAATAAAGAATATAAAAGTCAAGCCGAACTTTATGTTTCTTCTTCGCATTACAAAAAAATAAACGGAGCCCAAAAAATCCCCACACGCAAGCCGAATGTCAGATAAACGGTAAAAACGAAAATTTACCTTTTTTACGGCGTATGTCGTGCGGCGGATAAAAAAGTCGAGCGGTGCCGAGTTTTATAATTCGGAATCGCTTGTTTTATCGTTAGAAACGAAAAAATGTTCGTTTTTAAAAACTGAAATTTGAAATGATATTTTATTTTTTATGAAAGTTTCATTCATCATCGGCAATTCAACAAAAATATTCGTGAATTCCCAAAGTAAATTCCACAGTAAACGGAAAGTGGGATTTAGTATGG
>CAZJCI010000003.1:18270-23499 GCA_964544455.1 uncultured Oscillospiraceae bacterium | reverse complement strand
TACGGAAAGCGATACTGTTCACTGGACTTGCAAGCCCAATACAATTAAGGGAAAAATTTGCGTTGACGGCGAACGGTTCGGATTTATGGGATTGGGAAGCGAGCCCTGCCTTAGGCAAACCGCCTTTGATTATGACGCTTTTTCGACATATTACACGTTTGAAAACGATTTGATTGTTTTAAAGGCAACGTTTACTTCGCCGCTGATTCCGACCGATATTGAACTTTTTTCAAGACCGGTTACCTATTTAAAATTGGAATGTAGCGCCAAGGACGGTAAAAAGCACAATATTTTTGCCGAAATTGCCGTTTCGGAAGAGCTTTGTCTTAACGAAAAGGGGCAATCTGCCGTTGAAACGGAAATTATATCGGAATGTAGCGCAATACGTATGGGGAACGTTGAGCAAAAGCCGCTTAACCGTTCCGGCGACGATGTAAGAATTGATTGGGGCTATGTTTATCTTGCAAACTGCGACGCTGAATTTTCCGTTTGTAACGACGACGGAATGAAATATATTTGCGCAAAATCCGCAATTCCCGAAAACGGCACGTTGTTTATGTTTGCATATGACGACGTATATTCTATTGAATACTTCGGAAAAAAGCTTAAATCCTATTGGAATAAAGACGGCAAAACAATTTGCCAAGCGATTAACGAAGCTTCGGCGGACTACGGCGATGTATTTTGCCGTTGCAAAGCCTTTTCGGAAAAACTTTTTGCCGATTCGGTTTGCGCGGGCGGTGAGAAGTATGCCGAAATGCTTTTGCTTGCCGTTCGTCAGGCAATGAACGCTCACAAGGTTGCCGTTGACGAAAACGGAGAAATTCTTTTTGTTTCGAAAGAGTGCTTTTCCAACGGTTGCGCCGCAACGGTTGACGTTAGTTATCCGTCCGTTCCGATGTTTTTGCTTTATAACCCGGAACTTGTTAAGGGAATGCTTCGTCCGATTTATAAATTTACGGCGCAACCCGAATGGAAATTCGATTTTGCGCCGCACGACGCAGGGCAATATCCTTTGCTTAACGGTCAGGTTTACGGTTATGACAAAGAAAACAACGTTCACAGGTTTGACTGTCAGATGCCGGTTGAAGAATGCGGAAATATGCTTATTATGGAAGCGGCGGTTGCAATTGCCGAAAACAGCGCTGATTTTGCAAAATCGCACAAAGACGTTTTGGAAACGTGGGTTAAATATCTTGAAAAATACGGAAACGACCCCGAAAATCAGTTATGCACCGACGATTTTGCGGGACATTTGGCGCACAACTGTAATCTTTCGCTTAAAGCGATTATGGGTATTGTTTCGTATGCGATTATATGCGATATGCTTGGAGAATCCGAACTGTATGAAAAATATATTGCCGAGGCGTTGCAAATGGCTGACGGTTGGATTTTGCGAGCAAAGAACAAAGACGGCAGTTTTAGGCTTGCTTTTGACAGACCCGACACTTTCAGTATGAAATATAACTGTGTGTGGGACAAGCTGTTCGGCACAGATATTTTTGACAAAACTTTTGTAAGAGCGGAGCTTAATTCCGATTTTGAGCATTTTAACACGTACGGTATGCCGCTTGACAACCGTTCGACTTATACAAAATCCGATTGGCTTGTTTGGACGGCAACTCTTTGCAATAAAAAAGACGATTTTGAAAGATTTGTTCTTCCGCTTTGGAATATGTATAACGGCACCGCTTCCAGAGTTCCAATGACGGACTGGTATTTTACGGACACGGGGCTTATGCGAGGTTTCCAAAACAGAACAGTTATCGGCGGACTTTTTATAAAACTACTTGAAAATTCCGAAAAAATGGTGTATAATAAAAAAGGTTCGAGATAATTTTCGAATTATAAATTAATTTACATCGAAAGGAAGAATCGTAATGATTAAAATTACTAAATCGGTATTTGATAAAATGCCGAACGTAAAAGACGTTTTTGTTTATACGCTTGAAAACGAATTTTTGCGCGCAAAAATTCTTAATTACGGCGGTACTTTGCAAAGTCTTGTTGTTGACGGAACGGACGTTGTTTGCGGATATGACGATATTAAAAGCTATATTGAAAGCGACGGTTATCACGGCGCGCTTATAGGCAGATATGCGAACAGAATTGCGGGCGGCAAATTTACGCTGGACGGCGAGGAATATACTTTGGCGAAAAACGAAAGAGGAGTTAATCATCTTCACGGCGGAGACGTGGGATTTGACAAAAAGATTTGGAAAGTTACCGAAGCCAAGGCGGATACGGAAAAAATTACTCTTTGTTTGGAGCTTAACAGTCCCGATATGGAAGAGGGATACCCCGGAAATTTGGGCGTTAAAGTTACCTATACCGTTTGCGGCAAGGATTTTTCCGTAAGATACCAAGCGATAAGCGATAAGAACACCGTTTTGAACCTGACAAACCATTCTTATTTCAATATGAACGGATACGACAGCGAGGGCAGTGTGAAAAATCAGACTTTGGGAATTTTTGCCGACACCTATACGGAAGTAAACGAGGATTTGATACCCGTTAAAGATTCGCCGGTTGACGGAACGGCGTTTGATTTCAGAGTTCCGAAGCTTATTGGCAGAGATATTGAAAACGACGAGCCGCAAATTAAAATTTCGGGCGGTTATGACCACAATTTTAACTTTTCGGGAGAAGAATTTATTAACTTCCAAAGAAAGACGCTTAGGTACGGCGCGGTGATGTCCGGGGAAAAAATTACGATGAAGCTTTATACGGATATGCCGGCGGTTCAATTTTATGTTGGGCACGGAATTGCGGGGGATATTCCTTTTAAGAACGGAGTTCCGAAAACAAAGTGCAGAGGAATGTGCCTTGAAACGCAATTTAAGCCGGACAGCCCGAATCACGGCGGCGCTCGTCTTGAAGCGGGCGAAAAATATGATTACACCACGCTTTTCAGATTTGAATATTAAAAACAGGCGCGTCGGAAAAACAAACCGACGCGCTTTTTTAACCGAATATTTTGTTTTCGAGGTCTTGCGAAATTTTTTCCGTTACCGAAAAATCGGTGACGTTGAAATATATTTTTTCGATTTCGTCGTGGAGAGCGGCGGCGGTTGAAAGCTGTTTTATTGCGCCGTTATAAAGAACCGAATAGGCTTTTTCGGCGTATTTGCAATATACTTTTTGCTTTTTGTAATTGTCGGTATTGCAAAATCGGGCAAGGTTTATTACCTTATAGTAAATTTGGTTTTTATCGAGTTTACGGCACAAATCGTCGTTATACATTGTGAAAGAAATTTTTGAATCCTGCGTTGCGACGCCGTTTATGTATTGGGGATTCAAGGGGTTCAGCGCAAGAGTGAGGTTGACGCCTTTTTGAACAAGGGCGTTTTTCAGTTCTTCAAAAAACACGGGGGAAATTCTTGCAAAATCCTTTATGAAATACTTTGTTTGGGAATTGCGTTCGAAGGTATCCAAATGAACGTTGCCGTGGGAGCAGACGCAATCCGTGAAAACGGCGGCGATTTTTCCGTCTTGATTTTGTGCGTTTATTTTGGTGCAAAGTCGGGCAACGGCTTTTTGAAGTTTTTCGGCAAGGAGAAATTTTTCCATACAATTGTTTGCGACGGAAACGGCGTTGCCGCAGGACGAAAGATAGGCGTATGCTTTGGTATAGGCGTCTTTTTTGGCTTTGCTTAATTCCCGCAGTTTTTCGTTAAATTCAAACGCTTTGTCGGCGTTCCAAGCCGAGCCGAGGTTTATTATGTTTTCGCAGGCGGCGGGATAGGCGGGTTCGGCGGTGTGCGGCGAGGTTCCGTCCAGTATTGCGGTTGAAAGTTGAGGGATTATTACTCCGTCCAAAGACGACGGGCTTGAGGAACAGTAATAATTTTCCACGGCGTAACCGCTGTTTGCGGCTTTTTGGGAAATTCGCTTTATCAGCGTGCTTTTTCCGCAACCGGGACCGCCTTTCAGAATATAGATATGTTTATATTTTTCGGGTGAGAAAATTTGGTTGAACAAAGAATAAAAACCGTTTTGCGTGTTGGCGGCGGCATAATAGCTTTTTTGGGGAATTTCGGCAGTTGGTTTCATAGACTCCTCCGTGAAATGAGAAAGTTATACATTTTTGATTATGTATACGTTATATGTTATGAAAAAAATTGAAATTTGACAAAAAAATAAACTGCGGAAATTATTCCGCAGTTTGAATGAGCCGAAAATTATTGTTTTTCGTTTACGTTTGAAATGAGCCAATCCACAAGTTCGCTTCCCGTGTAGGCAAGATCCCACGAATTGTGCCCCGCTTTGCCGTAGAGTGTGATTGTGGCTTTTCCGCCTGCTCGGTTTACGGCTTTTACCATATCTATTGAACGTTTTACGGGGACGGTATCGTCCAAAACGCCGTGAAACGCCTTTATGGGCACGTCTTTAAGAAGATTTGCTCGCCATTCCATTCCGCCGCCGCATATGGGAGCAAGCGCAGAAAAATAATCGGGATAGGTTACGCCAAGACTCCATGTTCCGAATCCGCCCATGGAAAGCCCGGTTGCGGAAATTCTTTTTTTATCGACGTTATATTCTTTTGCGACAAATTCGATAAGCTCCATAAGTTCTTCCACGTAGTTATCCCACACTTTGTTTTCGGGGCATTGGGGGGACAGGACAATGAAGCCTCGGGGAGTGTGTTTTTCGTAGGTTTTCGGAAGTCCGTGGACTTTTACTTTATTTACGTCCGCGCCTCTTTCGCCCGCGCCGTGCAGAAAAACAATCATGGGGAGCTGTTCTTCTTTTTTGCGGTTTTCGGGGAGCGCAACAAGATAGTTGAAAGATACGGACGGTTTTATTTTGCTTGTGAAAACGTATGCCGTGTTCATTTTTTTATTCCTTATGCAGTATATAATAAATTTTAAAATCTCTTGTATAATTATACTACAAAATTTATTATATTTCAATAGTTTTTTTAAATTAAAATATTCCGAACGGATTTGCAAAATTTGTAAACTTTGCCGAATATTCAGTTTTGAACCTGAATTGAAACTTGTGCGGGGGCAGTATATTCGGTTGTTATGGTGCCGTCGGCGTTCTTTGTGTGATGAACGGTTACAATGCCGTAGGGGGTGGGAATTGAACCTTTTACGTAGCTTAGGTTGGAAAGATAGGGTTTTATGAGAAGCTTTTTCATTCCGGGTTCGACGATGTGTATGCCGAGCACGTTTTCAGTAAGCCACGGACACGGACCGGACGCCCAACCGTGACAAAGGCTGTGGC
>CAZJCI010000003.1:0-18260 GCA_964544455.1 uncultured Oscillospiraceae bacterium | reverse complement strand
TGGCGTAATTTTTCATAGCAGAATTTTCCGAAATCGCCGTGAATGTCTTTTTGCGATTCGTTGGGAAATTCGTCTATTCTTGCGGCGTTGGGAAGCCATTCCAAATCGAAATCTTCCCAAAAAGTGGTGGCTCCCATTTTCAGCATTGCGCCCCAATATTCTTTTATTGCCTGTATTGCGCCGTCGTAATTTCCCGCAACGGCTTTTGCGTTAAGAATGCTGTAACCCATAAAGGTGCTGTATCCGGAAGCTCCGCCGGGAGATATGAAGTTTTTATCCGTTTCGCAAGCGGGGGCAAGACCGCCGAGTATGAGCAGGGAAGTTGCGATTTTTTGATTTACGGGCTTGGGTGCGTTTGCTTTGAGGGCTTGATATTTTGCGTTGCATTGCGGTATGAGGTTTTGTTGATTTATTACTTCCAACAAAGTGGGCAGAGCGATTAACGTTGCCGCAAGCAAGCCCACAAAACCGACGTGTTTTTCCTGCTCTTTTCCTTCGGTTGACCAATCTATGAATTCGCCTCGAGGTATTTTGTTGTTGATTATTGTTCCTTGATCCGAAACGATGTCGAGTATTTGCTTGGTTAGTCCCGTTATGTATGCGGCGTGTTTGTTTACGTATTCGGCGTTGCCGGTGTGCATATACAGTTCTTTCATGTTAAGCAACCACCAAAAAGAATACGACGGTATGTTGTTCATCCAATTGGGGAGCGGGGTGGATTCCACGCCGAAATCGAGTGAAGCCTTTATTTGGGGAATATCGCCGAACACTGCGTACGCCGTGCAAATTTCGGTGTTCATATCGCCGAACCACACGATTCTGTCTCGTTTTATTCCGTCCCAAAAATATTGCTGTGTGTTGAGCTGAACCGTGTATGCGGCGGTTTTCCAAATTTCGTTAAGCTGAGAATCGCTTGATTCGAAAGAGCCCAAATAGGGATAATCGTTTATTATGAGCACGGCGGCGAGCGACGCAAGATTTACGGTTATATCGTCGTCTTCAATTTCGAAATAAAGAAATCGGAAGCCTGTTTCGCCGGTATCGTTTGCGGACATAAAGGAAAAATCGGATATTGTATCCCGTATGGCGTGGTCGTTGCGGGCGTTCTTTTCGCCCAGGGGAGTTATTGCTTCGGAAATGCTTTCGCCGAAACGGATACGGGCTTTGAACGGAATGTTTATATCGCTGTTGTTTTTGTGCACGGTGTAGGCAGCAACTCTAACGCAACCGTGAATTTCTTTTCCGTAGTCCAAAAGTATTGCGGCTCGGGTGCCGCCTTTTTGGTTTTGCATTATGCAGGGGATATTATCGCCGCAGGAAATCATTGCTTGGGAGCAGGCACGTGTGAGCAGTTGTTCGGAATTTTTTACGTTTCCGAAAGTTTTGACTATTTTTGCGGGTGGCATAAAATAGCGTTTGCGGGTATCTTCGGCGGAAATGTTTTGAAATTCCGCAAAGGTATTTTGAATGTTGCAATTTTCCATAATCGTTACCGTCCTTTTGGCTGATGGGCGCAAAAAAATGAGCCGTTACGCCGAATTTTTTGTTTTTGATATTAAGTGTTTGAATGAAATGTTTGCGATGGATATATATTCGTTTTTTGGAATATTACAGCGGATTTTATAAACGAACATATAAAACATTATAATCTCCATATGTGAATATTTCAAGGTTTGACGGATAAAAATATTATTTATATTTAGTTTTGACAAAGTACTTGAAAAGAATACAAATTTGTGATATACTTTTTATGTTGCATATACTTGCAACAAAATATTTATTATGCGAAAGGAAGTTATTATGGTATATAAGTATCCGCCCGCCGCGCCGAGAGTTCCGCATATGGTTCACGGCGGAGATTATAATCCCGATCAATGGCTTGATTATCCCGATGTTTTTAAAACCGATATTGAGCTTTTGAAGAATGCGGGGATTAACAGCGTTTCCGTGGGGATTTTTGCGTGGTCTGCGCTTGAACCGCAAGAGGGAGTTTATACGTTCGAGTGGCTGGACAACGTTATTGACACGCTTTATGAAAACGGAATTTATACAATACTTGCAACGCCGTCCGGTGCAAGGCCCGCCTGGCTTGACAAAAAATATCCCGAAGTTTTGCGAGTCAGTTCCGAGGGCGTTAGAAACACGCACGGAAAAAGGCACAATCATTGCTATACTTCACCGAAATACAGGGAGCTTGTTTGCAAGATTAACAAAAAGCTTGCGGAAAGATATAAAAATCATCCAGGCATAATGATGTGGCATTTAAGCAACGAATACGAAGGAGAATGCTATTGTCCTTTGTGCGCCGAAGCTTTCAGAAATTTTTTGAGAAAAAAATACGATAACGACATTGAAAAGCTTAACCATGCATGGTGGACTTATTTTTGGTCGCACAAATTCGGCTCTTTTGACGAAATCGATCCGCCGAGCAGTCGTGGAGAGGACAGTGTGCATGGACTTAACCTTGATTGGAAGCGTTTTGTTACTTATCAAACAAACGATTTTATGGAAACGGAATATGATTCCGTTAAGGAAATTACGCCGGATATTCCCGTGACCGCCAATTATATGCATATGTATCCCGTGCTTAATTACAGGGAAATGCGAAATAAGTTGGACGTTATTTCGTGGGACAACTATCCGTGCTGGCATAACGATTATGAAACCACGAACGATACCGCACTGAAAGCCGCTTTTGATCACGACTTTTTCCGCAGTCTTTTGCACAAGCCTTTTTTCCTTATGGAAAGCACGCCGAGTTTGGTGAACTGGCAAAGAATTAACAAGCTTAAAAGACCGGGAATGCACCTTTTGTCGTCGCTTCAGGCGGTGGCGCACGGTTCGGATTCGGTGCAGTATTTTCAGATTCGCAAAAGCAGAGGTGCAAGCGAAAAATTCCACGGCGCGGTGATTGACCACGTTGGAGCGGATTCTTGCAAAACAAGAGTTTATAAGGACGTTCAATCCGTCGGCAATGCGCTTGCAAAACTTGACGAAATTGTGGGAACGACGACGGTTGCAAAAGCGGCGATTATTTACGACACCTATAACAGGGCGGCGATTGCCGATTTTCAGGGATTTAACAGAGATAACAAAAAGTATGTTGAAACCTGCTTTGAGCATTACGGATATTTTCATAACAGAGGCATTAACTGCGACGTTATTCCGCCTTACGACGATTTGTTGGGCTATGATATTGTTGTTGCGCCGATGATGTATATGCTTTATGACGGCGTGGCGGATGCGTTGAAAAAATATGTTTCAAACGGCGGAACGCTGATATGTACATATCTTACCGGTTATGTTGACGAAACGGATTTGGTTTGTTTGGACGGATTCCCCGGAAACGGTTTGCGAGAGCTTTTCGGAATTTGGAACGAAGAAACCGATTCGCTTTTCCCGTCGGAAAAGGCATTGATAAGATATAAAGAAAACGGCTTGGGGTTGAGCGGCGAATTTTATGCGCGTGAGATTTGCGAAATAATTCATCTTGAGGGTGCAAGCGCAATTGCCGAATATGCAAGCGAATTTTACAGCGGAACGCCCGCAATAACCGTAAACCGATACGGAAAGGGCAAGGCGTATTATATTGCCGCAAGAACGGATTCAAAAAGCATATATGAACTTTATGACAAAATTACTTGTGAAAAATGTCTTTGTCCCGCACTTCCGAATATTCCGAACGGCGTAAGCGTTAAGACAAGAACGGACGGCGAAACCGAATATGTATTTGTCATGAATTTTACGGAAAGCGTTCAAGAAATCGAGCTTGGCGAAAGTTGCGATGAAATTCTAACCGGCAAGCGATACGACGGCAGTGCGGAGCTTGGCGTTTATGAAACGTTGATTTTTAAACGGAAATTCAAAAAATAATTTTAATATAAAAATTGCATATAAAAAAGAAAAGAGGTATAAAAAGTGTCGGAATGTACGCACAATTGCAGCACTTGCAGTTCCAACTGTTCTTCCAAAAATAAGGAAGAGTTGCTTTTTAAGCTTAACGAAAAATCAAAAATAAAACGTCTTATTGCCGTTGCAAGCGGCAAAGGCGGAGTGGGAAAATCCACTGTAACATCGCTTCTTGCGGTTGCGATGGCAAGAAAAGGATTTAAAACGGCTATACTTGACGCGGATATTACGGGACCTTCCATTCCCAAAAATTTTGGGCTTTCGGGGATTCTTACGGCAACGGAGGACGGACTCATTCTTCCCGCAAAATCGAGAATGGGAATTGATATTGTTTCCGCAAACCTTATGTTGGAGGACGAGGAAACGCCGATTATTTGGAGAGGTCCGGTTATTGCGGGCGCGGTTAAGCAGTTTTGGGAAGAGGCTTTGTGGGACGAAGTGGACTATATGTTTGTGGATATGCCTCCCGGAACGGGCGATGTGCCGCTTACCGTGTTTCAGTCGCTTCCGATAGACGGCGCGATTATTGTTACCACGCCGCAAGATTTGGTTTCGATGGTTGTTTCGAAATGCGTTAATATGGCTGAAAAAATGGATATTGACGTGTTGGGTATTGTTGAGAATATGAGTTACATTGTATGTCCCGACTGCGGCAAAAAAATATCCGTTTTCGGGGAAAGCGAAAGACCTTCGGTTGCGGACGCTCATACGCTTGCGACTCTTGCGAAGCTTCCGATCGATCCCAACACAACCAAGCTTGCCGACAACGGAAGAATTGAAGAAGCGTTGACGGACGGGCTTGAAGAAGCGGTTGAAATAATAATGAATATTAAAAAATAATTTAACTTAAAATATCTTTAAAAACGCCTTGGCTGTGTATGACAACCAAGGCGTTTGGTTTTTTATTTTATTAAATCGCACACAACGGTGACAACGCTTGCTTTGGGAACTGTGATTTTTCCGTTAAAATCGGTTGTTGTTTGAGTTACGGTTGTTACATTGTCGGGTTGTTCGAATGTGTTGTGAGCGGTATATTCTTTTGCGGAAAGAACTGTTATTTCGGCGTTTTTGCCTATGGACGAGCCAACGGCGTTAAGGTCGGTTTCGGAATCTTTTTCCGCGCTTAGGTTTGCGACTGTGACTGTGAGTTTTCCGTCTTTTTGGGAAGCGGAAACGGAAAGTTCGGGTACGTTTTCGGCGGCGTCGTTACATTCGACAACCGTTTCAACGAGTTTTCCGTTTTGATGCGTTTTGAACATTTTGAAAACGTGATATGTCGGCGTTAATATGCAATTATCGTCTGCCGAAAGGAACAAGCTGTGAATATTATTAACCAACTGAGCTATGTTGGCGAGCAATATTTTTTCGCAATGGTTGTTGAAAATATTCAATGTCATAGCCGCGTGAACTGCGTCTCGCATTGTGCTTTGCTGTTCGAAAAGGTTTGCGCCTTTGCTGGGACCGGTGCCGTCTTTATGCCAAATTCCCCATTCGTCAATGCAAAGTTTGGCTTGTTCGGGAACTCCGCACGCAACAGCCGCCGCATAGTGGCGGGTTATGAGCTCTTCCATTTTTAATCCTTTTCTTAAAGTTCCGTACCATTCTTCCAAGCTGTGATTGATTACGCTGTCGGTTGCGTTTATGTCGTTTGTGTAATAGTGGAACGAAAGACCGCTCATTTTTTTATCGGAGGTTAGGAACACTTCCAGGAAACGTCTTGTCCAATCGTAGTCGAACGAATTTGCGCCGCAACCGATGAGGAATATGTCATTTCCGATTCCTGATTTTCCTTTGTCCATATTTGACATTAGGGAGGCGTATTTTCGGTATTCGTGAGCGTATACTTCCGGAGTCATATTTCCGCCGCCGCCCCAATTTTCGTTACCGACGCCCCAGAATTTGACGTTATAGGGTTTTTTATGTCCGTTGGCTTCTCGCAGTTTTGACATTGAAGTTGTGTTTGGCAAAGCGTTGCAATAATCCATCCAATCTCTTATTGCAAGGGGAGTTGAAGATGTGATGTTGGCGGCTATATACGGTTCGGTGTTACACAATTCGCAAAAATGCAAAAATTCGTCCGTGCCGACTTCGTTGCTTTCGTATTTACCGTCCCACGGCGTCCAAAAGCTACGTTTTATCGGTCTGTTTTCGGGTTTACCGATTCCGTCTTTCCAATCGTAAATTTCGGCAAAACAGCCGCCGGGCCAGCGTATCATGGAAACGCCGGCTTCTTTTATTTTATCGATTATGAATTTTCGGAAACCGTCGATATTTTCGGTTTTGCTTTGCGTGCCGCAATAGATTCCGTCGTAGATTACGCCGCCTATGTGTTCCGCAAGTGCGCCGTATATGAACGGTGTTATTGTTCCCCTTTGCTTGGGAAATATCAGATTTATTCTTGACATTGTTTTTTCTCCTTTGTTTTTTTGTTTGTGAGAAAATTATAACACGTTTTTTATTGACAAATAAAGAAAATAATTGTATAATTATAGACAAAAATTATCTTTTTGAAAGAGAGTAGCGCAGTGATTTATCAAAAATTCAGCGACAGGCTTAAATATGACATACGTTTGTATGACGGCATTGATTTTGCAATTCCGCACTTTCATTCTTCGGCGGAGCTGATTTATGTTGAAAGAGACAAAATTGAAGTATTTATTAACGATAAAGCATATGATGTAGCGGCGGGGAAATTTATATTGATTCTGCCAAACAGATTGCATTATTTTAAAAATAACGGAAAAGCTCGTTTTTGGGTTCATTTGTTTCAAAAAAGCAATGCGCCGGAGTTCTTTTTGAAAATTGCAAACAAGCGGGTTGACGTGCCTGTTTTTGAATGTTCGGAATATGACGTTGATTTTTACCGAAAAACTTGCCTTAAAAGCGACTGTTGCGAGCCTATGGTATTTCCGTCGGCTTCCGAAATTCAAAGTACGCTTTCGCCTTTAAGGCATACTTCGGCTTTATATGTTGTTTTGGATAATATTATTTCCGAATTTTCGCCTGATGTTGAACAGGAAAAAAACGAGGTTTTGTTTGGAAAGGTTTTGAAATATATTTCGGATAATTATTCCGACAACATTACGCTTGAAAGCTGTTCTTTGTTTTTGGGATATGAAGTTCACTATTTGTGTAGACGTATAAAGCAAATTACGGATATTAATTTCAGGCGGTTGGTGAATACCGCAAGAATTGAACAGGCAAAAATTCTTTTGACCGAAACGGATAAGAGTCTTGCAAGTATTTCGGAGGAATGCGGGTTCGGAAGTATCCGAACATTTAACAGAAGCTTTAAAATAAGCGAAAGCATAACGCCGACGGAATACAGAACTTTTAAATAAACTTTTGCGTTGCGACGAAAAAATATAAATTTTTTAATGATATTGATTTTATTGCGAAAATGTGATACAATATATATATAGAAAAAATTGAACGGAGCTTGACTATGAATATGTCCGAATTTGAGTTATTGAACATTGTTAAATATGATTATGATTTGTCGGTTGTTTCGAGTATGAAAACCGGCGGCAGAGCAAAATTTGCATTTTTCCCGGAAACCGAAAAGCAATTGTCGGACGTTATTGAATATTTACGTGAAAACTGCGTTAGTTTTTATGTTATCGGTTTTGCAAGCAATGTGCTTTTTCCCGACGCTTTTTTTGACGGAGCGATTGTTTTTACAACAAATTTGAAGTTTTTTAAAATTGATTTTGCGGAAAATGGTGACGTTTTGATTTATGCTCAGGCGGGCGTTTCGCTTACGTCGCTTGCGGCAAGATGTATTAAAGAGAATTATTCGGGGTTGGAATTTGCATACGGTATTCCCGGAACTGTTGGGGGAGCGATATTTATGAATGCGGGAGCTTACGGCGGCGAAATTGCGGACGTTGTTGTTTCTTCTAAGTATTACGACTCCGAAAAAGGAAAATTTTTTGAATTGGAAGCGAGGCAAAACGAGTTTTCTTACAGGCACAGTTATTATGCGGATAATCCCGACAAAATTATTGTGGGCGGTACGTTCAGACTTAAAAAATCCGAAGGTACGGAGGTTAGACGTTTATCCGAAGAAAATATGGAAAAAAGAAAATCCAAACAGCCGCTTGATTATCCCAATTGCGGCAGTGCGTTTAAGCGTCCGCAGGGCTGTTTTGCCGGCGCGCTTATTGAAGGTGCGGGACTTAAGGGAAAAAACGTGGGAGGAGCGTATGTTTCGGAAAAGCATGCGGGATTTATTATAAACAAAGGCGGAGCGACAACTTCCGACGTTTTGAAACTTATTGAACTAATCAAAAATACGGTTTATGAAAAAAACGGAGTTGTTTTGGAACCCGAAATCAGAATTATAGAATGGTGAAATTATGACATTTACGCAAAAAATTAAAGCTGAAATTCTAAAGCTGAAAAATGATAAAAAATGTTGCCGAAAAAGTATGCTTTACGGTATGTTATTGTTTTCGCCGTGGTTTGAAGAAGGAAGAATTCAGTTTTCGTCCGAAAACAGAGAAACTTCGGAAAGAATTGAAAAATTGATTTTTGAATTTTTGACCGACTGTAAACCTGAAATTTATACTACAAGCAACAAAGAAAAAACTGAATTCAGAGTGAGAATTCGTGACGTGCGTCAAACAAGAATGATATTGGATTCTTTCGGTTATACGGACGGTTCGACATATAAAATACTTATGGAAAACTTTATGTGCGAATCCTGCAGAGCGGCTTTTTTGAGAGGCGTTTTTTTGGCGTGCGCAAGTACCGTTTCGCCGGAAAGCGGTTATCATTTGGAATTTGTTGTTTCGAGATTCAACTTATCCAGGGAGCTTTTGAGGTTGTTGAAAATTTGCGGATATACAGCGAAATATACAAAACGTAATTCGCATTATATTGTATATTTTAAAGACAGCGAAGCGATTGTTGATTTGATTGCTTATATCGGCGCGGTGAACTGCTCTTTTGAAATGACAAACCATATTATAAAAAAAGATATCAGAAACAATTGTAACAGGGTTGCAAATTGCGAAACGGCAAACATTAAACGAACCGTTTCGACCGCTCAAAAGCAAATTGACGCTATTAACGGGCTTATTAAGTGCGGAAAATTTGCAACTCTTTCGGAAGAAATCCGTCAAACTGCCGAGTTGCGGATTAAAAACGATGACGTTTCTTTGGGGGAACTTGCCGAAATGCATTCTCCGACGGTGACAAAATCATGTGTTAATCACAGGCTGACAAAGCTTTGCGAACTTTGGAAAAACGAAAACAAATCATAACATTCGGAGGTATTGATGTGTCGAATTTCGTACATCTTCATTTACATACGGAATACAGTTTATTGGACGGTGCTTGCAGGATAACGGAAATTTCGAAAAGACTTGCGGAACTTGGTCAAACTGCGTGCGCCGTTACGGACCACGGCGTTATGTACGGTTGCGTTCAATTTTACAAAGAACTGAAAAAAAACGGTATTAAGCCCATTATCGGATGCGAAATATATGTTGCGCCGAAAAGCAGATTTGAAAAAGGCAGGGTTGACGATTCGGCTTATCATCACCTTGTGTTGCTTTGCAAGAATGATGTGGGATATAAAAATCTTATTAAAATTGTTTCCAAAGCTTTTACGCAGGGGTTTTATTCCAAACCCAGGGCGGATATTGAACTTTTAAGAGAGCACAGCGAGGGGCTTATTGCGATTTCGGGGTGCTTGGGCGGCTGTATTCCGCAAAAGATTCTTGCCGAAGATTATGAAGGCGCAAAAGAATATGCGTTGTTGCTGAACGAAATTTTCGGAAACGGAAATTTTTATTTGGAATTGCAGAATCACGGCATTGAAGCCGAAAAAAAAGTTATATTAAGTTTAAAAAGAATTTGCGCCGAAACGGGTATTCCGCTTGTTGCGACGAACGATTCGCATTACATTTCCAAACAAGACGCGGAAATCCACAAGGTTCTTACGTCGATTCAAACAAACAATTCGCTTGAATTTGAAAACGACGAGTATTATATAAAATCTTACGACGAAATGTACGCTTTGTTTGAATCCGTTCCGGAAGCTCTTGAAAATACCGTTAAGATTGCCGATGAATGTAATTTTGATTTTGAATTCGGTAAGACTTTTCTTCCTGCTTTTGTTCCGGAGGACGGTTCTTCCGCACAGGATTATTTTATGCGCTGTTGCAAAAACGGATTGGCGGCAAGAATTGCAAATTACGAAAAGAACGGAGAATTTGCGCAGTTAAGCGTTTATGAGGAAAGACTGAAAACCGAAACGGAAATTATTGTTAAAATGGGATTTGTGGAGTATTTTTTGATTGTTGCGGATTATGTGAAATTTGCAAAATCGAAAGATATTCCGGTGGGACCCGGGCGAGGTTCCGGTGCGGGAAGTCTTGCCGCTTATTGTTTGGAAATTACCGATGTTGACCCGATAAAATATAACTTGCTTTTCGAAAGATTTTTGAATCCCGAAAGAGTGAGTATGCCGGATTTTGACGTGGATTTTTGCTATGAACGCCGAGGCGAAGTTATTGATTATGTTGCCGAACGCTATGGAAAAGAACGTGTGACGCAAATTGTTACTTTCGGTACAATGGCGGCAAGAGCGGCTGTGAGGGACGCCGCACGGGCACTTGAAATTCCGTATGCCGACGCGGATACCGTTGCAAAGCTAATACCTCGAGAACTTAATATAACAATTGAAAAATCCTTGAACTCCGTGCCGGAACTTAAAAAGCTTTATGAAGAAAATTTGACGTTAAGAAATTTGATTGACGTTGCAAAGAAAATTGAGGGTATGCCGAGAAACGCCTCCACTCACGCCGCCGCTGTGGTTATTTCCGATAAATCCGTGGACGAATATGTTCCGCTTTCGCTTAACGGCGGAGTTACGGTTACGCAATATAATATGAACGAAATTGCGGAACTTGGTTTGCTGAAAATGGATTTTTTGGGGTTGCGTAACCTTACGATTATACATCGTGCGGAAGAAAGAATAAGGAAAACCGAGCCGAATTTTAATATTGAAAATATTCCTTTGGACGATAAAGATACTTTTGAGATGCTTTGCGCGGGGAATACGGAGGGCGTGTTTCAGTTGGAATCGGGCGGTATGCGCAATTTGATTATGAAGCTTGAACCAAAGAATATTGAGGATATTACGGCGGCAATTTCGTTATACAGACCGGGACCGATGGATTCCATTCCGAAATATATTGAAAATCGCAGAAATCCTTTGAAAATCGAATATGCGGACAGTCGGCTTAAAGATATTTTGGACGTTACAAACGGGTGCGTTGTTTATCAGGAGCAGGTTATGCAAATATTCAGAGTGCTTGCCGGATATTCTTACGGCAGAGCCGACGTTGTGCGTAGGTATATGAGTAAGAAAAAGGTTTCCGAAATGGAAAAAGAAAAAGAGTTTTTTTTGTACGGAAAAAAGAGGGAAGACGGCAGCGTTGAATGTGAAGGCGCATTGGCAAGAGGCGTTTCCAAAGAAAGTGCGCTTAAAATTTATGATGAAATGGCGGAATTTGCAAAATATGCTTTTAATAAATCGCACGCTTGCGCATATTCCGTTATTGCATACAGAACCGCTTATTTAAAATGTCATTATCGCAAAGAATATATGTCGGCGTTGGTGACAAGAGTGCTTGACAGCGACGGAAAAACGGCATCCTATATTGCCGAAATGCAAAAACAGGGAATAGGCGTGTTGCCTCCGTGCGTTAATAAAAGCGAAATTGATTTTTCGGTTGAAGGCGAAAACGTGCGTTTTGGATTGCTTGCCATTAAGAACATTGGCAAGGGAGTTTTGCAAAAAATAGTTAACGAACGGGAAAAAAACGGATTTTATAAAAACTTTGAGGATTTTTTGGAAAGAACGTCGAATATTGACGTTTATGAAAAAGTTATTGAAAATTTGATAAAAAGCGGTGCGTTTGATTGCTTCGGTAAAAAAAGAAGTCAGCTGATGTCGGTATTCTCCGTTGCGTACAGAAATTTGGCAAGAGTTAAAAGTAAAGACGTTAATGGGCAAATCGATATATTTTCGCAATTTGACGACGGCGATTCCAACAGTCGGATAGTTATTAAATATCCCGAAATTGCCGAATTGCCGCTGAATGAAAAGCTTCTTTTGGAAAAAGAGGCTACCGGCATTTATTTTTCGGGACATCCGTTGCTTGAATACAGTGATTTTTCCGAACACATTCGAGCGGCGCAGACTTTTGCGATTAATGCGGCTTTCGGCGAAAACGGTAGCGGAGAATATGAGGAAAATCAAAAAATAACTGTTGTGGGAATGTTGAAAAACTGTAAACTTAAAATTACTAAGAATAACTCAAGAATGCTTTTTGCGGATTGCGAAGATATAACAGGTGCGATTGAAATAATTGCTTTTCCAAAAACGTTGGAAGTTTATTCGGAACAATTGCGGGACGGCATTATTGGGGCTTTTTCAGGAAGAATAAGCGTTAGGGAGGCGAGAGATTCAAACGGAGAGGGAGGTGCTGACGAAGTTAAAATAATTCTTGAAAATGTTTTTCCCGTATATAAAAACGGTTCGGAGGAAATCGGATTAATTAATTCTAAAATGGGCGTTGAAAAAAAAGTTTCCGAAAATATTTTGAATAAAGATTTTAAGAAAAAGGAAACTTCGGATTCTTCCGTAAACCCAAACGAACCGTATGTTCCCGGCAAAAGCGAGGGAAATTCGGCAACAAGGTCGGTATATTTTAAAATAAAAAGCGAAAATTCGGAGGAATTCGGCAAATGCGTTAATCTGTGCGAAATATTCCGTGACGGCGACGCCGACGTTTATGTTTTTAACGTGAGCAACGGCAAACTAACAAGATTAAATTATAAAGTTGCGATTAACGAAACTTTTTTATATATGCAAAAAAGATATTTGGGAGAAAACAACGTTATAATTAAAAACAAAAATTGAGAAAGTTGGGAAGTTTGAAATGTTTTTAAGACGAAATATATTGTTTGCCGCACTAATTCTGTGTTTATTGAGTTTATTCGGTTGCGTTGAACAGGTTGATAAAGCCGCGATAATGAAAGCCGCTGTTTCCGTTGCCGATGATAAAAACGCAAATTTGAACAATTTGTTTGTGAAAGCATCCGACTCAGATAATAACGATTCGGTAATTGCCGAAAATTACGAAAAAACGAGAGATGACTCTTTGAACGTCGAAAATGACGTTACCGATTTGCCGACAGAAGAGGAAAAAACGAACGAGATTATTGCAGACGGTAATAACGATGAAATTGAAGAAAGCGTTAACTTGGATTATGACAATTCGGAAAAATCGGTTGATAATACAAGTGCTACGGAAAAAGTTGATTTGCAATCGGAGGAAAGCGAAAAAATTGACGGCGTAACCGCCGCAATTGTCGCTGCGGGTGCCGTTGCCGCGGTTAACGATGTTAATGAGATTGATTTGAATTACGGAAAAGAAAATATTGCCGATACTTCGGTTAAAAAGGATTCGTCAACCAAAAACGATTTACCGACGAAAACTTCGGAAACCGAGAAAAACGGCGTTTCTTTGGAAAACAGTAATGCAAACAAAGAGAATACGGAGAATAAAGAAAACGAAATAAGCAAAGAAACCAATGAAAACAACGGTAACACGGTGCGTGAATCCCCGAAAAAATCATATACGGAAACATTGCCGCCAACCGTTGAAAAATCCGACTCGCAAGTTGTTGCGTCCGCAACGTCGAATACCAATTCAACGACGGAAAAATCCGATGAAGAATCGCAGGAATACATACTCAACACCAACACAAAGAAGTTTCATAAATCGTCTTGCGGCTATGCAAAACAAATGAAAGAAGAAAACAAAGAAATTTCTTCCGACAGAAACGCGATTATTGCCGACGGATATTCTCCGTGCAAGCGGTGTAATCCTTAACTTTGTTTTTTGAAATACGAATTTAATTCGTAAGCAAACGTATTGACTTTTTTTTAAAAAGTAGTATAATTATATAGGCGTTTACGTACGGCAAATTACAATTGCCGTACAATTTTTGCCGCGCCGGAGGAAATATGACGGATATACAAAATACTTACGCAAAAAACAGAATTGCTTACATAATTGAAGCGGCGGTGGAATATTTTATAAGCTTGCTTATTACGGACACGTTTATAACCAATTTGCTTACTCAGAATGGGGTTTCGGACGCCGCAACGGGAATTATTATTCAGCTTGCTTCTTTTGCTTTTACGGCTCAGCTGTTTTCGCTTTTTTATAACCGAAAAGGCAAAATGAAAGTTATGGTGACAAGTCTCCATCTTATAAATCAGCTTGTTTTTGCGCTTTTATATATGGTTCCGAACTTTGGTTTGCCAAGTGGGCTTAAAATTGCGTTGCTTGTTGTTATGTTTCTTGGCGGGCATATTGTTTCGAATATTGTTTCGCCTTATAAGATTTCGTGGTTGATGTCTTATGTTGACGATGATTCTCGCGGAAAGTTTACCGCAAACAAAGAAATTATTTCTCTTATGGGCGGTATGGTATTTACTTTGGTAATGGGAAACCGTGTTGACCATTATATGGACGCCGAAAAATACGACGTTGCGTTTTCGCTTTGCGGAATTACGATTCTTGTGCTTGCAATTGTGCATTTTGTCTGTCTTTTATCTGTTAAAGAAATTGAAGACGGCGGCAATACCGAACCGAACGACAACAAAATAAGTTTTTTGCAATCGCTTAAAGAGATATTCCGAAACAAGGGATTTTTAAAAGTTATGCTTGCGATTATAATATGGTATTGCGTTACGGGCGTATCCGTTTCGTTTTTCGGTTCGTATAAGCTTAAAACTCTTGATTTCAGTCTTTTGGAATCGGCAATTCTTGCCGGCGTTGCGGCAATTATCAGAGCCGTATTTTCAAGAAAAATGGGAAAATATGCCGATAAGAATTCGTGGGCGAAAATGTTGCATTTGTGCTTTGTTATTGCGGCTGTTGCTTTTGCCGCCAATATATTTGTTATCGGCAGATTTCCGAAAATTATGTTTATTGCGTATTCGTTGATTTATGGAATTGCAATGGCGGGAATTAACAGCGGAATTATGAATATTCTGTTTGATTATGTTCCGCACGAGCAAAGAAGCGCGGCTTTGGGAATAAGTAACTCGATTTGCGGAATTGTTTCGTTTCTTGCCTCTGTTGTGGGCGGCGCGATACTTGAAAAGGTGCAAAATGGTTCTTCCGGAAAAATGCTTAGAATTGACGTTTGGGGATTGAACGTTAAAATGTATGGACAGCAGGTGTTGTCGCTTTTATCGTTTTTAATTTGTGTTGCGCTTATTGTTTATGTTAAAAAAGCGATTGTGGACTGTTCCGAAAAAAGATAAATTTTTACCGCAGAGTTTTCTGCGGTTTTATTTTTTTGTTTATGAATATTATTCAACGATTATGAAACAATAATACGGTGTTAAAATATTCCCGATAATAATATTTTTTCATTACATAAAAATCGTTGCGGCGTACATAGTAAAGAAGGTATCGTTTACGGTACAGCACAAAAGAAACGGTGGGATATAATGAAAAAAAACAAAATTAAACTATTATCGTATTTAAGCACGGCGGCAATTGTGCTTGGAATTGTTACAGCCGTTACGGTTGGAGCCGCCGATTATTCAATACCTCGTAACAAGGCGATTTTTGAATCGGTGGCAACGTCCGAAAGTTTGGATAATGTCAACGGTTACGTAGGAAAAGCGGAGGGAACGGCAAAAGTACTTGGAATTCCGCTTAAAGACGTTGAAGTCAATGTAATCCCCGCAAAAAAAATTGTGCCTTGCGGAGATGTGTTTGGGGTTAAGTTTTTTACAAAGGGCGTAATGATTGTGGGTATGTCGGATATTGAAAGTACGGACGGAATTTTGAATCCCGCACATAAATCCGGGCTTAAAGTGGGCGATGTTATTGTTCGTATTAACGGCAAAGAAGTGAACACTGTTGAAGAAGTTTCCGATATTGTTGAAAAATGCAACGGGGAAAAGCTTACTGTTGAATTTGACAGGAACGGAGAAAACGGAAAAACTTCGCTTATACCGTTAAAGGCTCTTTCGGACGGAAAATACAGAACCGGTTTGTGGATTAGGGACAGCACCGCAGGAATCGGAACAATGACGTATTATTGTCCCGAAACCGGAGAATTCGGAGGTTTGGGACACGGCATATGCGATATTGATACCGGTATGCTTATGCCGATGATGAGGGGGAATATTGTTGATATTGAAGTTACGGATATTATAAAGGGATATAAGGGAAATCCCGGAGAAATTAAAGGTAACTTCGGTATTCTGAAAATAGGGGAACTTTACGGAAATACGGAAATGGGAGTTTTTGGAATTTTGAACAAAAAACCCATTTGCGCATTTGAAAAAGAAATGAAAACGGCTTCTTCAACGGAAATTAAAGAGGGTGAAGCCTATTTATATACTTCTTTGGGAAGCGATAAGGCAGAAAAGTATAAAATTGAACTTACGAAAATATACAGAAACGATTCCAAAACAAAAAACTTTATTTTTTCCGTTAAAGATGAAGAGCTTATAAATAAAACCGGAGGGATTGTGCAAGGAATGAGCGGTTCTCCCATTGTACAGAACGGCAAGCTTATCGGTGCGGTGACGCATGTTTTGGTAAACGATTCAACAAAAGGCTATGGAATTTTTATTGAAAATATGTTGGCTGAAGCGGAAAAAAACAAATAGAAACAGCACTCACTTACATTTTACGTAGGTGAGTGCTTTTTTATAAAATGTATAATTTGGTAAAGTAAAAAATCAACTTATTACAAAAATAAATCAACCAAAAAGGTTGATAAGATTGAGTTTATGTGCTATAATAGAATTGTGATTTGAAAAAACATAATTTAGGAGGTTACAAAAATGGTTACTGCTTTCGGAAAATTTTTACGTATTTTAAAAATGGATAACGGAGAAATTTAAAAAAATATGGCTGAAAAACTTGAGGTTACATCTTCTTTTCTTTCAGCAGTAGAGAACGGAAAGAAAAAAATTCCTGTTGGTTGGGCAGAAAAAATCAGCAATTTGTATTCATTATCCGGTGATAAGATTATAGAATTGCAAAACGCAATAAGCGAAACAAACGAATGTGTTGAAATCGAATTATCAAATCTTAGTTGTAAACAAAGAGAGCTGGCATTTTCGTTTGCTCGTAAATTAAACGGCTTCAATGATAGCGAACTGCAAAAGCTATGGCATATTTTGGAGGAGGACAAGAGCTGATTTATGGCAAATTTTATTGCACAAGGTATATCCGGAAAACAGATAAGGACTTTTACGAAATATATTCGAGAATTATGTGGAATGACTGATTGGCTATACTTCCCGGTAGTAGATTTTTTTGAGATTATTTTACCGAATTTAATTGACGATTTTACTTATGAGATAGTTGAATATTCGGAAATGCCCGACAAAGAAGGTGAAACTATCCCGAGTCTTAATACAATTAGAATTCGTGAAGATGTTTATGAAAAAGCTATTCAAGGCGACGGCAGAGCGAGATTCACGATTTTGCATGAAGTAGGACATTTGTTTATGCACGACAACGACAGAGTTGCGCTTTGCAGAAAATCAGAAAATTCTCCGTTAAAAGCCTATGAAGATCCGGAATGGCAGGCTGATGTTTTCGCCGGTGAACTTTTGATACCGGAACATCTTGTAAAAGATATGAGTGTTAGTGAAATTGAAATTCGTTGCGGCGTATCGCATAAAGCAGCAGAATGTCAATATAAACAAATAAGGAGGTAAAATTGTTAATGTCAAATGAGTGGTTTCCATAAACAAAGAAAAAACACATTAGAAAAGTTACCGATAACAACTAATCAATGTGTTTTTTTGCGGATATGCTAAAAGCATACCTATTAACTGTAGTTATATTTTAGCATATTCTTTCCGTTTTGTCAATAGGGCAATGAAATATTTTTAGGCGAAAGCCGGAAAGGAAGTGATTTTATGCTAAAAACAGGCATAAAAAGAATCGATCATTTCAAATTATATTATTGGCACGATGCCAATTTAATAGGTAAATACAAATTACCGCAACTAAAACCAACGCAATTTGTTCCAACTTACAATAAAGTCATTAGATTCAATGAAAGAAATGGAATTAAAAATACAAGCGAATATTGGATAGATTATTTTATCGATGATGTTCTGTTTGAAAATTTTTGGAATCATCCGGAAGTTAGTTTTTTTAATATGAAGAAATTTGCAGGAATTATTACAACAGATTATTCAATGTATCCCGAAATGCTTCCGGGACAATTGATATGGAATTGCACACGAAATCGTGTAATGGCATATTATTTGCAGC
>CAZJCI010000002.1:0-24571 GCA_964544455.1 uncultured Oscillospiraceae bacterium | reverse complement strand
TGTTTGTTCTCGGCGTTTTGGGAGAAGACATGGGGAAGATTTTCTTGGTTATTTGTGTGTGGGTAATATTTCGGGAATATTATTTATATATAATTAATTAGGAAGAAAACGCAGAGTGCTGCTCTGCGCAAACTCAATTATAGGGGGATCAGTTAATGAACACGTCTAAAAACGTAGGACGCGGTAAGAGAATTGCGGTTTCCGTGCTGGCTCTTACGATTCTTTCGCAAAGTATTTACGGACCTTTTTCCGCTTTTGCGGCAAATGAAGATAATCCCGATTTACTGCTTTCCGCGGAAGAACGTAAGGCGTTGAAAGAAACTCGAATGGAGCTTTCTTCCACAAAGCACAATTTGGATCAGATGTCGGAAATTCTTACATCGACGTCTTACGATGACTATCGCAAGAATTATGAAAAATCGCCTAAGGGCACCGTTACAAAGACGATTGGCGCGGTTGAGGCTTATGACGAAGAAGCCACAATCAGAGCGAATATTAAAGATTATGACGACGCCAAAACTCTTGAAGAAAATATGGCTTCTTTGACGGTTAAACTTCCCGAAGTTAAGGAATCGGGATATGTTGAGGGCTGGGACGAGCAATCATTGCTTACTTACGACGACGGAAGAACCGTTTGGTCGTTCGATATTGAAGAACCTGGACTTTATACGATTACAATGGATTATTTCCCGATTGTTAAAGACGGTGAGGAAGAACTGAGCAATAAGGCTTCCATTGAGCGTATTCTTCTTATCGACGGCAAAGTTCTTTTTAACGAAGCGCGTTATTTGACTTTTGCAAGACGTTGGATTGACGATTATTCGGCGGACGGTTTTGCCGAAATGAAGCAAACCTGGAAGACGGGAACGACAATTGAAGATTCCGACGGCGATAAAAACGTTGCTTTTTCGGACGAGGAGAAAAACGTTAACAACGGTCAGTATGTAAGAGATCCGGGAAGATACTTTAAATACGACTATTATAATAATGAAATTCGTCCGCAAAAGGTTGAAGAACCAAAGCCTTTGACAAAAACGTTTTCCGACGCGGATACTTTTTATGACGAGCCGTTTGAGTTTTATTTTTCCGCCGGAACGCACACGCTTGCGCTTGACGCTTCGCGAGAATCTATGCTTATTAAGAGCTTTACAATCGCTCCGCTTAAGGAAATTGAAACTTATGCCGAATATCAAAAGAAGCATTCTTCCGCAAAACCGGCAAATACGGATAAAATTGTTAAGATTGACGCGGAATTTATGACTGCCACAAGCGAACAGGTTATATATGCGCTTAACGACAGAACTTCTCCGGTTACCGATCCGCAACATTCCAGCGCGATTAGGCTTAACACCATAGGCGGCGAAAAGTGGGAAATTGCCGGTCAGTGGGTTGAGTGGGACTTTGAAGTTCCCGAGGACGGTCTTTATTATATTATCCCGAGATATATGCAGGACGTAAACGCAGGTTTGTTCTCCTCCAGAAAAATTTATATTGACGGCGAAGAACCTTTTAAGGAAGCAAGAAATATCAGATTCGAATATTCGGACAATTGGAACACAAGACCGTTGGGCGCGGATACTTTAAACGAAAAAACGGGCAAAACCGAATATACCGAGTTTAAATTCTATCTTGAAAAAGGTAAGCATACCATAAGAATCGAAGCTGTGCTCGGCGAAATGGGCGATGTAATTCGTGAAATTGAGGAAAGCCTCGACAGAATGAACGAATATTACAGAAAAATTCTTATGATTACCGGTACTGAACCGGATTCTTACCTTGACTATAACTTTGACGACCTTATACCCGACGTTCTTTCGGGAATGAGAGCGGAACAAAAAGTGCTTGAATCCGCGTCTGCCGAACTTGAAAGACTTGTTGGAGAAAAGGGCGACCAATCGGTTATTCTTGATAAAATTGCATATCTTCTTGACATAATGGGCAACGACCAAGACAAAGTTGCGGCAAACCTTTCCAACTATAAATCTTACATAGGTTCGCTTGGAACGTGGCTTCTTACCGCAAGAAATCAGCCGCTTACGCTTGATTATATTGTTGTTGTTCCCGCTACCGACAATTATTACTGTCCCGAAGCGAACGCAGGCTTCTTTAAAAACGCTCAACACGAATTTTCAGCGTTTATGAATTCTTTCTTTACAAATTATAACTCTGTCGGCGCAACGGAAGAACTTCACGGAAAAGACGGAGTTCTTGAAGTTTGGATTACGACGGGCAGAGACCAGGCGCAGATTATACGTCAGATGGTAACCGAGTTTACAAACAAAGCCACGGAATATAATGACCCCGAGGGATATCCTGCGGTTAACTTGAAACTTATTGCGGCGGGTACGCTTCTTCCCGCGACGCTTGCGGGTATGGGTCCCGACGTTTCAATGGACGGCGACGTTGTTGGTTACGGCGTTCGTAACGCTACTCTTAACCTTAACGACAGAACGATTCACGAAGCGAAAAACGAAGACGGTACTCCGAAGTATTATACTCGAGAAGACCTTGAAAGAGTAAAATCGAGATTTTCCGAATCTGCGTTTGTTCCGCTTGCGGTATTTAATCCCGACTATATTCCGCATGGTGACGAACAGGACGAATATTATTCCGAAGCTCTTTACGGTATTCCGGAAACGCAAAACTTCCCGATGATGTTTTACAGAAAAGACGTTTTTGCGGAACTTCAGGAAGAACTTGGCGAGGACGACGTTAAGGTTCCGGAAACTTGGGACGACCTTTATAATCTTATAAGAGTTCTTTCGGATAAGAATATGGAAATAGGTCTTAATACGGGACTTATGCAGTATATTATGTATCAAAACGATGTGCCGTGGTATAAGGGCGACGACGTTGTGAGCGAAGGTATGGCGACAAACCTTGATTCCGACGAGGCTCTTGACGCATTTAAAACCATGTGCGATTTCTTTACACAATATCAGCAACCGTATACATACGACTTTGCAAACAGATTCAGAACCGGCGAAATGCCTTTGGGCATTGCGGATTATACGCTTTATAATCAGTTGACGGTGTTTGCTCCGGAAATTAAAGGTCTTTGGGAATTTGTTCAGATTCCCGGTTCAAGAAGAACGGGTATTGACGAAAACGGCGAAACTTACACTTACATAGACCATACAGCTCCTTCGTCCGTCGGCGCAATGATGATTATGCAATCGGTTTACGATAACGATAATGAAGAGCATATGCTCAGAGCCGCTTGGAATTATATTGACTGGTGGACAAGCGCGGAAGCGCAAGGAAGATACGGCAACGAACAGGTTGCTATTATCGGTACAGCCGCAAAATATGCGACTGCCAACGTTGAAGCTCTTAAGAGTCAGTCATGGTCTTCAAGCGAAGTCAGAGCGATTGAACAACAGTTCCAATCTCTTGAAGGAACTCCGATGACTCCGGGTAACTATATTGTTGCTCGTAATCAGAACTTTGCGTTCCTTGCGGTTTATAACGACGGCGCAACTCCGTCAGACGCAATGCAAAGCTATATTTCAGACATTAACAAGGAGCTTACCCGTAAGAGAGACGAATACGACTTCCGTACACAGGAAGAAACGCTTGAAGAATATCAGGCGGAGCAGGAAGAAAGACTTGGCGTTAAACTTGACTATATCGGTAAGCTTGCCGAAAAAGAAAAGGCTAAAAAAGAGAGCTCGAAATGAGCTCTCCGCCATAAAAAAATTAATTCTAAGGAGTGAAATCAATGTCTGAAAAGACGCTTGAAAACAAGCAAGCAAAACCGAAGTTGAGAAAAGATATGACAAGACTTCAGTGGACGTTGCGAGATATGAAAGTAAACTGGCGAGGATATGCAATGGTTGCGCCGTATTTCATAATATTTCTTGCTTTTACGGTTGTGCCGGTTGTGCTTTCGCTTGCGTTGAGCTTTACAAACTTTAATATGCTTGAAATGCCCGACATTGTAGGTATTGATAACTATATAAGATTGATACTTGACGACGATATCTTTTTGTTGGCAATTCAAAACACACTTATTTTTGCAACGATGACGGGACCTTTTTCCTATTTGCTTTCGTTGCTGTTTGCGTGGTTTATAAACGAACTCACACCGAAAATTCGTGCGGTTGTTACGCTTATATTCTATGCGCCTTCGATTTCGGGACAGGTTTACCTTATTTGGCAGGTTCTGTTTTCCGGCGACCAATACGGCTATGTTAACGGTTTGCTTATGAAGTTGGGGGTTATTAATTCGCCTATACTTTGGTTCCAGGATTCCGATTATATTATGCCGCTTGTTATTGTGGTTGCGCTTTGGACATCGCTTGGAACGTCGTTCCTTTCGTTTATTGCCGGATTCCAGGTTGTGGATAAGTCGCTTTATGAGGCGGCGGCTGTTGACGGAATTAAGAACAGATGGCAAGAACTTTGGTATGTTACGCTTCCCGTTATGAAAAATCAGATGATGTTTGCCGCGGTTATGGCAATTACAAGCTCGTTTGGTTTTGGGGCGATTATTACCGCTCTTTGCGGATTCCCGTCGCCTGATTACTGTGCTTGGACAATAATGCATCACCTTGAAGACTACGGCGGCTCCCGTTGGGAAGTCGGCTATGCTTCCGCAATAGCGACAATTCTGTTTATTATTCAGATTGGCGCAAATATGATAATTAACAAAATGCTGTCGAAGGTAGGTAAGTGATATGAAAAAAATAAGATTCAGAAAAAAACATCACCTAAATCGCTCTGCCGCCGGAGATGTGGGTATTAATATTTTGCTGTTTGTTTTCGGTGCGTTTATGTTTCTTCCTATGGTTTACGCTATTTCTCAATCGCTTAAACCTTTGGACGAACTGTGGATGTTCCCGCCTCGTTTCTTTGTTAGAAATCCCACGCTTAAAAACTTTTCGGATTTGTTCAGACTTATGAGTACTTCGTGGGTTCCGTTTTCAAGATATATTTTCAATACCGCTCTTGTTTCCGTGGGAGGTACTTTCGGGCATTTGTTCCTGGCTTCGATGGCGTCGTATGCGCTTACAAAAATTCCGTTTCCCGGAAGAAACGGTATGTTCCAACTTATTCAAAAATCTCTTATGTTCCATCAGACGGTTGCAAGTATTTCCAACTATATTATTATGTCCAAACTTGGCTGGATTGATACATATTGGTCTTTGATTATTCCCGCATTCGGCGGCACGTTGGGACTTTACCTTATGAAACAGTTTATGGAAACAAACGTTCCGGATTCCGTTCTTGAATCGGCACGACTTGACGGCGCAAAAGAAATTTCCATTTATTGGACAATTGTAATGCCTATGGTTAAGCCGGCATGGTTGACTCTTATTGTTTATTCGTTCCAAGGATTGTGGAACACCGGTTCAACGGTTTATATTTATTCGGAAGAACTGAAAACGTTTAACTATGCTATTCAGCAGATTCTTGCCGGAGGTATTGTTCGTTCCGGTGCGTCGGCTGCTTCCACGGTTATTATGATGCTTGTTCCGATAACGGTATTCGTTATTACTCAGAGTAACATTATCGAAACAATGGCTTCATCCGGTATGAAAGACTAAGGAGGGTAAAATTGATGAAAAATTTGAAAAGAATATTACTCCTTATCGTGAGCTTGACGGTTATACTCGGATGTATGCCGGTTGATGCGATAATTCCCTATTCGACCTATACATACGATATAGACGGAGAATATATGGAATCTCCGCACGCATACGTTCCTTATGAGGTTATTGATCAGGATTTCCTTGGCGTAAAGCTTGAAAATCCACAGGATATGTGCGTTGATTTTGAAAAGTTTATTTATATTTCCGACCAAGGCACAGAAAACGGTTCGGTTGTAATACTTAATGAAAATTACGACGTTATTGCGGTTATTGACAGCTTTATTAACGAATGGGGCGTGCCGGACAAAATTGTGAATCCCGTCGGTATTTATGTGACGCCCGCTCGTGCGGAATATTATGACGACGGAGATGAAGCACTTAGCGTAAAGACTTTATATGTTTGCGATTCAACGCAAAACAGAATACTTGTGTTTGACGTTACCGCGATTGACCCCGAATTGACCGCTGAAGAAAATGCGGCGAATATTAAATTCGACAAAACAGTTTTGGAACCCGATTCGGACGTTTTTGCGGAAGGTCATATTTTCCGTCCGATTGCGGTTGCGGCCGACAAAGTAGGCAGAATTTATACGGTTGGCGAACTTACGCATCAGGGAATTATTTCTATGAACGTTAACGGTTCGTTCTTCGGTTTTCTTGGTGCGCAGACGCAGGAAACTTCTATTGTCGATATAATTTGGAGAATGTTCCAAACGGAAGAACAAAGAAGAAAGTCCATAAAAACCGTTTCAACCGAATTTAACAATATTAATATTGACGGCGACGGTTTTGTGTATGCAACCACATCAACAATTTCCGATTCACAGTTAATGCAGGCAATAATGTCCAAATCCAAGAGCGGTACATATGCGCCCGCAAAAAAACTTTCGCCGGACGGTACGGACGTTATGAAACGTAACGGTTTTTATCCGCCTTCGGGTGAAGTTACGTTTTTGCAAATTTCGGAAGACGACACAACCGTGACGGGTCCTTCAACAATTACGGACCTTGCACTTGGTCCTAACGGAACATGGTCGATTATCGACGAAAAGCGTTCGAGAGTATTTACATACGACGAAGAAGGACGTCTTCTTTACGCTTTCGGCGATAAAGGAAATCAGCTGGGTAATATTCAATCGCTTGCGGCAATTGAATATCACGGTAATAATTTATTGCTTCTTGACAGTACCAACAAAAATATTTCGGTGTTTAAGCGCACTTCATACGGTGACGCGCTTAACGAAGCGATTGTTGCAAACCTTGAAAGAAGATATACCGACGCCGAAAAACTTTGGGAAAACATTCTTCAGCTCAATTCCAATTTTGATATGTCGTATGTCGGAATAGGAAAAAGCCTTTACAGAGAAGCCTCAACTTTAAGTGACGACGATCCTAAAAAAATCGAACTCTTTAAAGAGGCAATGGCAAATTACGAATATGCATATGATACGACAAACTGGTCCGATTGCTATCAGGAGCTCAGAAAAATTTATATTAAAAAATATATAATTGTTATTCCGATTGCCATAATCGTTATATGTATTGTGCTTTCGAAATTTATGAAAGCCGTTGGTAAAGTCAACAAAAAAGAAGAAGTTGTTAAAAAGAAGAGATCTCTTTGGAGCGAGTTCTGTTACGGATTCCACGTTATGTTGCATCCGTTCGACGGATTTTATGATATTAAACACGAATATCGAGCCTCGGTAAAAGGAGCTTTGCTTATTCTTGCGCTTACGGTTGTTGCCTTTATTTATCAAACAATCGGTAAGGGATATGTAATGAATTCGGTTCCGCAGGACGTTTCCATTATACTTTCCATTGCTTCGATATTGCTTCCCGTTCTTTTGTGGACGGTTGCAAACTGGTGTCTTACAACGTTGTTCGACGGTGAAGGAAGTTTGAGAGATATTTTCATAGGAACATGTTATTCTTTGTTCCCGCTTCCCGCAATAATTATTCTTACAACGCTTTATTCAAACTTTATAACCGAATCCGAAATAGGTTTCGTTTCGTTGTTTGTGGGAATAGGTTATTTCTGGGTTGGCTTCCTGCTGTTCTTCGGTATGATGACTATTCACGATTACACGCTCGGCAAAAATGCTCTTACGGTTATTGCCTCGATTGTCGGTATGGCTTTGATTATGTTTATAGGTCTTTTGTTCTCAAGCCTTGTGGGCAAAATATTCTCGTTCATATATAACATAATTCTTGAGCTTTCGTACAGAGTATAAAGGAAAGGAGAGGTATAAAATGAAATTTAAAAGATTATCTGCGCTTCTTCTTTCAGGAGTTTTGCTTGCAAATTCTTTGCTTACAGCATCCGTATTTGCCGATAAGGCAACCGATGAAGAAGAAGAAATAACATACGATCTTGTGGATTATACGTCGATTGTATATAATTCGCCGGAAGAAAAACTTGCGACGATGACGAAATACGATGAAAACGAAAAATATGAGCTTTGGGCTCTTGAAGAAACCGGTGAAATTGCGCTTGTTACCAAATCAGACGCAAACGGCGAAAAACAGATTTTGTTTTCCAATCCGTATGATGTCGCTTCCATGAATAAGGCCGTTGAGCCCAAGCAAAGATTGCTTTCGCAAATTATGCTTAAGTATTCGGACGGTGCCAAAGAAGTTTCGATGAACTCTTATGTTGAAGCCGCATTGAACCGTCAAATAAAAATCGAATATATAAGAGGCGGTATAAGAGTCAACTATACAATGGGACGAGAACAGGCAAGAATTCTTGTGCCGGAACGAATTGAAAAATCAAGGTTTGAAGAGGAAATTCTTAACAAAATGCCTAAAGAACCTGATGAAAAGCTGAAAAAAGTTCCTTACACTTATATGAAAGCCTTTTTCTCTCTTAAAGATCCCAACTCCGAAAAGTTGACGGAAGATACGAGAAAAAATATGCTTAAAACTTTCCCGATTACGGAAAAATATGCAATTTATATTCTCGGTCAGGACACAACAACAAGAGATAAAAAACAGCTTGAATATCTTATAACCACATATACGGATTATACGTTTGACGATTTGGACGCAGACCATTCAAAGGTTGAACACGAAGCTTCGTTGGACAAAATTCCGCTTTTTAAGGTTGCCATTGAATATTATCTTGACGACGAAGGTCTAAAGGTTAGAGTTCCCGCAACGGATATAAGATTCGATTCTTCAACATACACGCTTTCGTCGATTACCGTTCTTCCGTATTTCGGAGCGGGCGCAAACGATGAAACGGGTTATACGCTTGTTAACGACGGTTCGGGTTCTATTGTCAGATATGAAGACGTAGCGAATTCCACTTCGGAACTTACGATTACAAGCAAAGTATACGGACAGGATTATTCTTTCCACAAAATCGGCGGTGAAAACCAGGAAGTTATGCGACTTCCCGCTTTCGGTGCGATAACAACATCGGAATATTACGGTTTTGACGAGGCAGGTTATAATGCCGCCGTTGAATCCGGAGAAATTATTCCTTACGCCGATTATGAAGCTAACATTGAACGCCTTAAGGCTGAAAAGAAACAAGGCGGTTCTTCCGATTCCGACAAAAAGGAAGAAGAAAACAAGGCTGAAGATATGGAAAGTGAAGAAACGACGGAAACGGAAAACGACGTGGAAGAGGTTGATTTAACCGATCCTCGTAATAATCCCAACATTGCTCAATCCGGAGCATATGTTCTTTTTGATGAAGAAAAGAAAACTCAAACCGCAGGATTTATTGCTTATATCGAAGAGGGCGAATCGCTTGCCGAAATTACAACAGCGCACGGCGGAACGGTTCACGATTACAATTCGGCTTACGCAACGTTTACGCCTCGCCCGACTGACAGCTATAACCTTGAAGGTCTTTCGGCTACGGGCAGTACGTCGTGGTCTGTAACAAGTAACAGAAAATATACCGGAAACTTTACAATCAGATATATTCCTGTTCGCGGCGAAAAAGCCAATACGGCAGGAATGGCGGAAGCTTTGAGGAACTATCTTGTTTCTAAAGGAAGCCTTTCGAAACTAAGCGATAAGAGCGAGGACATTCCGCTTTATATCGAAACGTTCGGTTCAATAAAAACAACTCAAAGAGTTGCGGGCGTTCCGTTTGACGTTCAAACTCCGCTTACAACTTTCGCTGACGCAAAATCCATGATAGACGAACTGACGGGTAGGAAAGCAGCCGAAAACGGCAAAACTTATAATACAACGTCCAACATTGTGATTAAATATACCGGTTGGTATAACGGCGGTTTATATAAAACAGTGCCGTCGAAAATTAAGGTTGACAGTGTTGTAAGCAAAGATTTGCAACTTTCGGAGCTTGCTTCTTATGCCGAAAGCATAGGTGCGTCGATTTATCCCGATTTGGAATTTACTTATGTAAACAAAGTGGGCTTCGGCGACGGTTTTGATTATAAGAATGACGCAGTTCAAACAATAGACGGTCGTACAGCTGTTCATAAGGTATACAGCGCGCTTTATCAGAAGTTTGAAAAAGACGGACAGCTTATTCTTTCTCCTCTTGCAATGAGCGAATATTATGAAAAGATTGCCGAAAAATATAAGTCGCTCGGCGCAACGGGACTTTCAGTAGGAACTTTGGGTTCGGATCTTTCGTCCGACCACAACGACGATTACGAATTTACACGTGAAGATTCAAAGGAAGCAATTTCCGAATTGCTTACCGAAATGAAAAAAGATAACGGATCGCTTATGATTGACGGCGGTAACGCATATGCGCTTAAATATGCCGACCACATTCTTAACGTTCCTCTTAATTCAAGCGAAAACGTGTTCGCTTCCGAATCGGTTCCGTTTACAGGTATGGTTCTTCACGGATATATGAATTTTGCGGGTACTGCAATTAACCTTGAAGGCGATTACGAAAAGAGCGTTCTTAAAGCTATTGAAAGCGGCGCGTCTCCTTACTTTATTCTTTCTTATCAGCATGAAAACACGTCGGAACTTAAGTCGTTTACAGATTTCAGTAAATATTATTCCATAAGATATAATATTTGGCTTGACGACCTTGTTGAAACTTATAACAAACTGAACGACGCACTTGCCGGAGTTAAATATGAAACAATTGTAAATCACGAATATCTTGACACAAGAATTGTGAGAGTTACATACAGCAACGGCACGAAATTTATACTCAACTATAATATAAACGACTATATTTACGTTGACGAAAACGGTTCCGAATATGAAATTCCGTCTATGGATTTTGTAAAAATCGCGAAATAACGTGGGAGAGGTGAAATTATGAATAAAACAGTAAAAGCAACGGCTCCGATAAAAAAGAAAAAGCCTGCCTCTCTTGACGCAAAAAAAGCGCGCGCAGGTTGGTGGTTTGTTCTTCCGTTTGTTGCGGGGTTGATACTTATTTATCTTCCGATTTTGTGTAATTCGATTTGGTACAGCTTTAATCTTATTTCTATGCCGAAAGGTCAGTTTACGCTTACTTTTTGCGGATTTGAAAATTACAGCGAAGCTCTGTTTTCCGATCCTCAGTTCCTGCAAATATTGACTTCAAGCATTCAGCAGCTCATTTTCGATGTTCCCGCAATTGTAATATTCGCATTGTTTATGGCGATTATTCTTAATCAGAAAATGATTGGCAGAGGTATATTCCGTGCAATATTCTTTATTCCGGTTATTATTTCGACAGGGCTTATTGATTCAATAGATTCAAGTTCCCTTCAATCGTATATGGCGGAGGGCGTTGATACGGGTAACGCACAGCAGTCGTCGGCGTCGGATATTGTAAGCACTATGGACGTGGCAAAACTGTTCGGTTCCATGGCTGTCGGTACGGAGCTTGTTCAATATGTTGTGGGTATTGTTAATAATATTTTTAACATTGTAAACCGTTCCGGAGTACAAATGCTGGTATTCTTGGCAGGTCTTCAGTCTATTTCTCCTTCTATTTACGAATCGTGTACTATGGAAGGCGCAACATCGTGGGAAACTTTTTGGAAAATTACATTCCCCATGATAAGCCCTATGATTTTGGTTAATGCGGTATATACGATAATAGATTCGTTTACTTCGGAATCCAACACTGTTATGACGTATATAAGCAACGTTTATTCAACGCAGAAAAACGGTCAAACCATATCTTCGGCAATGAGCTGGATGTATTTCTTAATTGTTATTCTTATGATAGGACTTGTTGCGTTGATTGTTTCGTCGTTTGTGTTCTATCAACGCAGAGATTAATTCGGAGGTGTAAATATGAATTCTGTTATGAAAAAATTTAAGAAGAATCCTAACGCAACCTCCAGAAAAGAAATGAAGAAAAACTTTGAGGGTAAGGTTTCGTTTAAAAAGCGTTTTGCAATGAAGGTTTTTTCATTTGAATTTTTGAAGAATCTTATTGTAAAAATATTTATGTATGTGTTCCTTATCGGTATATCCTATATTATTCTTTATCCGTTTATAACCAAAATTTCCGCGTCCTTTATGAGCAATTCAGATTTTACGGATGTTACGGTTAAGCTTATTCCGAAAAATCCTACGCTTGACACATACAGATATATAATCATTGAAAACGATTATTTTAAAGCGTTGATTAACACGGCAATGCTTTCCATTACCACAGCTCTTATGCAAACGCTTGTAACGGCATTTATCGGCTACGGTCTTGCAAAGTTTAAGTTTAAGGGCAAGAGTCTTGTGTTTGCGTTTGTTATTCTTTCGCTGGTTGTTCCGCACAAAACGCTTCAGCTGTCTATGTTTACAAAATTCAGATATTTTGACATATACGGCATTCACGAATTCTTTTCCAATATTCTCTTTGGCGAATATACGCCGATTAAACTTATCGATACAATTTGGCCGTTGATTATTCTTTCGATATTCGGGCTTGCTTTTAAAAACGGTTTGTATATTTTCATTTTCCGTCAGTTTTATAAAGGCGTTCCCGACGAACTTGAAGAAGCCGCTTATGTTGACGGTTCGGGCATTTTCAAGACTTATTTCAGAATAATTTTGCCGCTTACAATACCTATGATGACAACCATATTTATGTTTGCCTTTTCATGGCAGTGGACGGATAAATATTATAACAATCTGTTCTTTATCAGCGGCGACGCACCGCATTTCCTTCCCGCAATTGTTAAAGTTCCCGATTCTTTGTCTTCCATTGCTTCTTCTTCCGCACCGTTGCAGGAATCGGCGGTTCTTAATACAGCCGGGTTACTTGTAATTCTGCCGTTGTTCATAATCTTCCTTTTTGCACAAAAATCTCTTGTTCAGGGTATTGAAAGATCTGGTATTGTCGGTTGAGTTAAAAGTTATATTGCAGAATGCAAGAAGTCGTTTGAAAAGCGGCTTCTTGCTTTTTAATAAAGATGTTAATAAAATGTAAAAAAGCGGGATTTTTAAAGGAAAAATTAAATATATGTTTGACAAATCGAATTTTTTGTGCTAAAATGTAATTAGCACATATGTTCATAACATTTGTTTTGCTCTTGAACTTTTTACGATAGCAAAGGAAATAACGAAAGGAATGAAATTTATGACGCAAAGCTTGAAACCAAAAGAAAAGCTTGTTTTGGATTATATTGAGCAAACAATATCGGAAACCGGTTATGCACCGTCGGTAAGGGATATTTGCTCGGCACTTAACGTTAAATCGACGTCAACAATTCAGATGTATATTGAAAAACTTGAGATAAAAGGCTTTTTAAGCAAAGAACAGGGAAAAAGCAGAACGTTAAGACTTTCTCGCGGCGTAGATGAAAAAAAGCATTATTCCGTTCCGATTTTAGGTCAAGTTGCGGCAGGAATTCCGATACTTACCGTTGAAAATTTCGACGGATATATTGATTATTCAACCGAAAAGCATTTTGATAAGAACGCACTTTTTGCATTGCGAGTTAAGGGCGAAAGTATGCGAGATATTGGCATATTGAACGACGACATTGTTATTGTTGAAAAACGAGAGTATGCCGATAACGGCGAAATTGTTGTTGCGATGATTGACGATGAAGCGACTGTTAAAAGATTTTTTAAGGAAAACGGCGGCTACCGACTTCAACCCGAAAACTCCGAAATGGAACCTATTTTTACCGACAGAGTTGATATTTTGGGAAAAGTTGTGGCTTTGGCAAGATATTATTAATGTTTACATATTTTTAAGCGCAGATTTCGCATTGAAATCTGCGCTTGTTTTATAGCCGATTTTTTGTTAATACACAATATATATATATATATATATATATATATAATTATAATTTGGTAACAATTAAACGCAAAATTTAAAGTTGGCAAAAAATATCAATCAAGATGACAAAAAATATCAATAAAAATTGATAAAAAGGTCTTTACAAAATGAAAATTATGGTATATAATACATAATAAGATATCGTTTGTATAATTGTGTTTTTGAAATTGCGCATTTATTTTATAAACGGTATAAATTAAATCAAAAGGAGGGTGTTTATGAAAAACATCAAAAAAATCATGGCTATCCTGCTGTGCGCTATATTTGCTGTTTGCGGTATTAATTTTACCGGTGCCGCAACAATTCCCAAATACAGCGTGACCGGTAGCTTCACAACGCAAAGCGGAAAATCCGAACAAAGTAACAAACCGGTAACAGTTACTTTTGTTGAACAATCGGGGGTAAGAACATCTGCCACGGTTGAAGATAGGGGAAAATTGGGCACCTATTCCGCCGAAGTTGAACCCGGCGTATACAACATTATTATTGAAAAGCCCGGATATCTTACCTATAAAATCTCCGGCGTGCGGGTTAATAACCGTAATGTTGTTATTCCTCAATTGGGAATTCTTCCCGGCGATTTAAATTCGGACGGGTTGATTGACACAAAAGACCTTGCAGTTTTTATGCGAGGCTTTTCCGAAAAGGAAGAATATGCGGAATTGCGAAAACTTGCGGATTTCGATGAAGACGGCAATCTTAATGTGACCGACTTTGGAAATTTCAAGCTTAGCTATGAAACCGCAAACGACTCTAAAAATACTGATAATTACGAATGGACAAATATTATGAAACTTCAGACAGATTACAGATATAATCCCGTGGGGATTGATTATTCCGAACCCGAATTTAATTGGGTTATGGAAAGTACAAAAAGAGGCGAAAAGCAAACGGCATACAGACTTGGCGTTGCAACCACATATGATAAAGCGGTTGCGGGCAATTTTGACGTTTGGGACAGCGGAAAAGTTGAATCCGATTCAACTCACGCATATTACGGTCGAGAAAACGGCGTAGGTGCAACAACTCCGGCAACGCTTGAACCGCAAACAAGATATTATTGGACGGTTTCTTCGTGGAATGTTGACGGACAGGAAATTCCTTCGGCGGAAATTGCTTATTTTGAAACTGCTCTTTTCGGCGATTTCGGAAAAGATAATAAGTGGATTGAAGCCCAGGAGCAATATGTAAAAAATGCGGGCGGCATAATTGAAGTTGATCTTACCGTAACGCAAGGCGCGTTCGGCATAAACTTCTGCAATGAAAAGGATAACAGCCGTCGCTATATGTGGCAGATTGCTCTTACAACAAAGGATACACCGCAACTCCGACCGCATTATTACGACGGTGGCTGGAAAGATACTGGACGTGAATCCAAAGATCTTTCCGAAATATTCCCAAGCGGTCAGGACGCTGTCGGTCAGAACATAAAAATGAAACTTGTTGTTGGCGACGGTATTATTAAGACTTATATAAACGATGTGTTTGTTTCGGATTATAAGCTGAAAGAAAGCGAAACTCCCTCTCTTGGTTGCGTTTACGGACACACAAGCAGCGGTGAAACAGGCGTTATTAACAGCGTTACATATTATGACTTCAACGGAAATTATTTGGCAGGCGGCGAAAATGTTCCCGAACTTGCGGCTTCGCTTTTCAGAAAGCAGTTCACGCTTTCGCAAAGCCTTGAAAACGTTGAAAAAGCAAGACTTTATGCAACGGCGGCGGGCAACCACATTATGTATTTAAACGGACAGCGTGCCGGCGACGATTATATGGCACCCGGTAAGTCCAAATATACGGAAGTTCTTTATTATCAAACTTACGATGTGAAGGATAAGCTTCTTGACGGCGATAATACCGTTGGTGCGGAGGTTGGTCACGGTTGGTATAATGCCGGTGCTGTTTCCGCAAATTACGGAACAAACGTTGCTCTTAAAGCAAAGCTTATAATTACATATAAAGACGGAACGAAACAGGTTGTGGATACCGATTCAACTTGGAGCGGTACTCGTGACGGAAGAACCACAACGGATAAATATTATATCGGTCAATATGTTGACGGCAGAAAAATAATCGACGGTTGGTGCGAAAACGACAACGATTCCGCAAAATGGACCGACGTTGCCGCAACGGATAAGTTTAAATCCAAACAAGGTTATGAAATGACGGATAATTTTGTTGCCGAAAATATGGAACCCGTAAGACATTTAACATCGTTCTATCCCACGTCGGTGCAAAATCCCAAAGAAAACGTATTTGTTTATAAATTTGACCAAAACTTGGTCGGCACTTCAAGAATTACCGCAAAAGCTCCTGCGGGAACGGAAATTGTTGTTCAATACAGCGAATTTCTTTCCGGCGACGGCGGAACAACAATAGACGATTCATCGTACGGCGGTCACAACGGAACTGATAAATATATTTTCCGCGGTGACGAAAACGGCGAAACTGTGGAATTCGATTTTGTTTATCACGGATTCCAATATATTCAAATAACAGGTCTTTCGGAAGCTCTTCCGTTTGAAAATATCGAAGGAATGGTATTGACAAGCGATATGGAGCTTACGGGAAATTTGGAAACGTCAAACGAAAAAATTAACCGCTATATTCAAAACGTTCTTTGGTCGATAAGAGGAAACTTTGTTTCCACGCTTACCGACTGCCCCACCAGAGAAAAAAATACTTGGACGGGCGACGCTCAAATTTTTGCGGCGGTATCCTCCTATTATGCAAACGTATTTAACCATTACAGAAACTTCCAGGATATGACAAGACAAACGCAGTTTGCGGACGGCGCAATTCCGGAACTTATTCCGTCGCAATCCAAAACTCCCTCAACCGACGGTAACCAAACCAAAGCACCTTCCGGTTGGTCGGACTGTATTGTGATTATTCCGTGGGAAATGTATAATCAATACGGCGATATAACCATTCTTGAAGATAACTATGACGCCATGAAAAAGTGGGTTGACTTTATAGTTACAAAGAAAGTTTATGACGAAAGCCGTGACGGCGAAATGGATACCGAACAGTTTTATTACATTAAAGACCCTACCGATGTAAGACTTGACGGTAACTATGGCGACCACCTTGCCGCAAATAACTATAAAACAGGCGTTGGATATTATTGTAACGAATACAGAACATCTCAGTGGGTATGGCGCGAAACTTCCTATCCCGAAATGGGTACCGCATTCAGCGCATATTCGTGCAAAATTCTTGCCGAAGTTGCAAAAACGCTTGGCAAAACCGAAGACATTGAATATTATGAAAATCTTCACGACAGATTTGCTAAAGCGTGGAGAACCAACTTTGTTGCGGAAGACGGAGTTACTTGCCTTTCCGGAGGTTCTTCGGTTAAGAACGCTCAGGGCGTATATGAATATACTCCCGGCAAAGGTTCGCAAACGTCCTATGCAATGGGTATATATTTTGACCTTTATGAAACCGAAGAAAAGAAAAGAGCGGCTGCCGAAAAGCTTGCCGAAATTGTGAAAAACGACGGATATGTTCAAACCGTTGGATTTATCGGTATGAATATTCTTTATCCCGCACTTGGTTGGAACAATCAGTTCGACACTGCCATGAGTATGATTGAAAACGAAAGCTATCCTTCATTGCTTTATATGGTAAACAACGGCGCAACCACAATTTGGGAAACTTATGCCGGCGGTACAATGTCCAGAAACCACTATGTTTTCGGTGCGCCCGCAAGATGGCTTTATACCGACGTTTTGGGCATAGGTCACAACTATATTGACGGTAACGCAGGATATAAGCACTTTGAATTAAGACCGAATTATTCGTCCAACCCCGAAACAAGCGTTACATGGGTTAAGGGAAGCTATGATTCAATGAACGGACTTATTAAGAGCGAATGGAAACTTTCCGACGACAGAAGCACGTTTACCTATAATTGCACGGTTCCGTCCAACACAACGGCAACGCTTAAACTTCCGGTTGAAAACGAAAATGCACTTGTAACCGAAAGCGGAAAGAAAATTTCGGAAGTGCAGGGCGTTAAGTATGTAAAAACCGAAGACGGCAAAAAGGTTTATGAGCTTGAATCGGGCGTATATGAATTTGTTGTATATAACAATATTGACGATGAAGAATCGCCCGAAAAATCCGATTTAACCGTTCTTAAAAATGCGAATGTTGTTTGCATAGGCGATAGCCTTACTCAAGGCGATTACGGTTCGGAAGTAAGCGGTATTGCAAACGTTCACGACGATGGAGCGTATCCGTATTTTTTCGCGCAAAACACCGGCGCGAATGTAATTAACGCCGGTGTGTGCGGATATACGCCTAAAACATATTGGGAAAATAAACTTAAATCCGTTTCGCTGTCCTCCAACACGAATATAGTTCTCATAATGCTTGGAACAAACGGCGGTCTTACAAATACGGTTGAATCCGATACAAGCGCCGAAAGCTATGAAAACTATGCCGAAACGCAAACGGGATATTATGCAAGAATTATTGAATACGTTAAAGAAAAAACCAAAGGGCAGGCAATGATTGTTTTAATGACGCCGCCGGTTGCAAAGGAATCGCAAAGGTCAAAGGCGCACCTTGAAGGCGTTGTAACGGCGGTAAACAGTCTTGCAAAAAAATACGGTCTTAACGTAATTGACAACTATAATTGTTGCGGTATTACCTATGATAATTATGAAAAATATCTTCCGATTGACGGTTTGCATTGCGGCGAAGAGGGATATAAGCTTCTTGCGGCATATATAGCCGAACAAACTGCGCTTTACTATGCAAAATTTAAGCCGGAAGAAATAGATATTTCCGAACTTGACCCGCAAGCTTATGTGATTGACGGAACAAAAACCGTTTTTGCGGAAACCGACGACGGAATTGTGAATTACGGCGGAAAAAATTACAGAGCGTTCGACCATATGACCGACGCGTTTGCCGCTTTGGGAAAGAATGGTGGCAAAGTAATAATTTCCGGTACGTTTGACGAACAGACCGACCCGGTTAAAGACGATAATACAGCTTTTACGGACATTACCGGCAGGGGCAAGGTTACTGTTGAGGGGATTGACAAAAATGCCGTTTGGAAGTATAACCACACAATAAAGCTTTTGGGCGATACAAAATTCGGTAATATAAAGCTTAATCAAACATATGCCGGTTCAAAATATTTGATAACATACGGTAATACGGAATTTTCGTCCGAATGTGAAATTGAAGGTTCGATATATATCCGAAACGGTTCGGTTAGCGGTCCTTCGAATTATCTTACGCTTAACGGCGGAAGATTTACTCAAATGAACGTTTGCGGAAACACGATGCTTGGAACAATTGAAAATCCGCAAACGGCGCAACTTGTTGTGAACGACGGAGCAACGCTTGCTTGTGCGATTAACGCAGGCTATTCCAACTACACTCTTGATGTAAACGGCAACATTAACATTATTATTAACGGCGGTAATTTTACGAATAAATCCGTAACTTATTCAAATATTTCAAACATCAGAGGAAAATCCACGGTTATATTTAACAACGGCACGTCAACAGGCTTTTCGGTTGACAGCAATATTGATTATGTTGTTAAATCCGCCGTCGGAGGCACAGTATCCCTAAAAACGCAAGCAACTTCTTCGACTGCTCCCACGTTTTTGTTTGTTCCCAAAGACAGCAAAAAAGTTCCCTATATAGGTGCGGTTGCTCTTGAAAAAACAAACGGCGAATATATTTATACTCCCGAACTTTCCGAAAACACGGTGGAAATTTCCGTAAATTGGTTTGAAAAAGACGATGAAGATTATTCTCTTTCATATGCCGAACTTTCTTCGGACGAAAAATACGGCTATGTGGGAAGATGGTTCGACAGCAACGTGACCGTGGGCGGTCAAAGCGTGAATTGCAAAGGAACAATCACAGCGGGAAGCGAACTTTATTTTGCGGTTGAAAACACATCCAACGTTTGGCTGAGAGTTCACAGCACTTCTTCGCAAAACCCCGTTATTGCGGTATCGGTGGATAATGCCGCTCCGGTAAGAATTGATACTGTTAAGGACGGCGACGTTTTAATAGCGCAGGGGCTTTCGAAAGAAAAGCACACTGTGAGAGTTATTGTTGACGGACTTTATGAATATATGGGTGAAAAATGGATATACGGCTATGGATTCAACTTTGAGTGCGCCGTTGTGGACAGCAACGGAACAATTTCCGGAATAACGCCAAGCAATCCGAAAATACTTTATTTCGGCGACAGCATTACAGAGGGCGTTTGCGCGCTTAAAGCCGAAGTAACGCCGCAAGGCAATTCACAAATAAACGCATATCCTTTCCAAACTTCAAGACTCCTTGGCGCAGTTTCCTATACGTGCGGTTACGGCGCTTCGGGGGTTACAAAAGGCGGTAGCGGCAATGTGCCCAAGTGTTTGACCGTTATAGATTACATTCTTGAAGGAAAAGAATTTTCAATTCCCACGCCAAACGCAATAATTATTAATCACGGTCATAACGACAGCGGCGCAAGTTCCGAAACATTTATTTCCGAATATAATGCGGTGTTAGACAGACTTCGTGAAAAGTTCCCCGCAACGCCCATACTTTGCGTTGTGCCGTATAATCAAAGCCACAGCGCAGATATAAAAACGTGCGTGGGAGAACGTGCGAATGTATATTATATTTCCACAAGCGGCTGGTCGTACACAAAAACGGACGGTGCGCATCCCAATTCGGACGGCGCAAAGTCCATAGGACGTCAGCTTTCCGAAGCCGTGAAGAATGTTCTCGGCGAAGATTATTTTAAAAACTGAGAGAGGAGCCGAAAATATGAAAAAAATGTTCAAAACAACGTTGGCATTGCTTCTTGCGGTGATTATGACAGTTCCAACATTGATTTTTTCGGTTGCGGCGGCAGGCGAAGTTTATACGCTTGACGACGAAAGAACCGTTTTTGTCGGCGCAGGCGAAACGGTTTCCGTTGAAGGTACCGAATATAATACCTACGCCACGTTGACCGAAGCGTTTGCGGCGTTGGGCAGCGAAGGCGGCGTTATTGCCGTTGTCGGCGAATTTACCGACCCAACCACAAACGGCGATTCAACTTTTTCCGATGTTTCCGGAAGAAGCAAAGTTACAATTAAGGGCATAGGTTCGGACGCTGTTATAAATTTCAACCATACCCTGAAATTTTTGAACGATACGACTTTCGATAATTTTAAACTTAATTGCACAAGCACAAAATATATCGAAACATCGGGAATTATCGAATACACCGAATCGTTTTCGTTCGGCGGCGGAATATATTTACGTGCCGCAAACACCGTGCCCGCATCCGGTGTTTCACGCACAATTTTTAACAGCTCTGGTCAAACAATTAATCAGTTCAACACATACGGCGGTTATGGAATCGTCGGTTCGGCAAGCAAAGAACAGCCGGTTCTTTCGGAATTTGTATTTAATAACGTAACGCTTAATTGCCCCATAAATTTGGGTTCAAGTAACGGTACGGATAAGAATTACAGCAACATTAACGCATATATAAACGGCGGTACGTTTAAAGATAAGAGTTTTCAATATCGATTTGCCGCACGAACAACAGGCGTTGTTTCCGTTATTTTTAATAACGGCATGTCGCAGGGATTTTCCACAAATATAAAAGATATTAACGGTGTAAACGTTATTGATTATGTGATTGATTCTGCGGCGGGAGGCATGGCAACAATAAAAACGCAAGCTCCCAAAAACGGAGTGCCGACTTTTAAATTTGTGCCGGAAAGCGGTAAAGTTCCCGCAATCGACGGAGTTATACTTCTTGCAAACGAGGACGGAGAATATCTTCTTACGCCAAATGCTTCCGATTCCGTTCAAACATTTAAGGTTACATACCTTGAGCAGAGCGGCGAAAGTTCAAATGCTGCGTTTTATTCCGTTGACGGAATAAAAACCGGATTTGTTAAAAACGGTGGCGGAATCGTTGAATACAACGGCGTTCAGGCTGTTGCTTTCGATTCCATAAAATCCGCGCTTGAAGCGAATACCAACAGAGCGGATATAACTATTATTATAGTCGGAAGCGTTGAAAATGAAAATCTTCAATATCCGAACATTTATCCGAGCGGATTACTTACGGTGACGGGCGCAGATGAAAATGCTTCGTTACAGCTGAACAGTTCCGCTCATCCATGGGGAAACGTTTGCTTTAAAAATATTAGTTTGAATTGTGCGGGCGAATTTTGCCCGGACGGCAACAGAATAATTTTCGGCGAAGGTCTTAAAGGAACAATGCCGACGCTTCTTTACGGCGGCGGTTCGGCTTCTCCGCACGGCGGAAATATTGAAATTCACAGCGGCGTTTGGAAGAAAATTGTTGTGGGAAGCAATGCCGCAACTACCGAGTCAAGCACCAAAACGCAGTGTCACAATCTTACCGTATACGGCGGAGATTTTACAAACGCAACAATTGATTTCGGTTCAACCGTAAGCACAACCGTTCCCAAAAACGTAATATTCACTGTGAACGGCGGTACTTTTGCGGAAAATCAGAAAATTTTAATGTCAAACGTAACCGAAATCGGCGGCATATCGGCTGTTATTTATAACAACGGTACGGTTTCCGAAACATCGTTCGACGTTGATGAAAAATTTACTTATACCATAAAATCCGGTGAAAACGGAAGCGTTTCATATGACGGAACGAATTTTGTAATTTCTCCGAACAGCGGTTATGCGGCAATTGTTGACGGAACACTCAGCTTGACAAATGTTATTGAAACCGATGAAACAAAAACTCACACCGTTGAATATGTTAAAATGAACGGTAACGCAAAAGCGTATGAAACCGATGAAGGAAAAATTTCGTATGTAAAAACAGGCGGAGGACTTTGCAAAATTGACGATAACGGCAAGGCATATTATGCATACAGCGATATTCACGAAGCGGTTGTGGGAAATGTCGGCGGAAAAGTTATCGTTATCGGCGAATATAAAGGCGCATTGGGAAGTTATTGGTCGGGAAGCAATGTAACAACAATTACCGGCGATGACGAGAATGCAGTTCTTACGCTTACCGCTTTTTATATGTGGTCGCCGATTAAGTTTGAAAACATAAAGATTTCCGGCGAAAGCACCACACTGAACGCAGACGCCAGAGCTTTGGCTATCGGCGACGGCGTTACGGTTGTCGGCAACGGACTCAGCGTGCTTGGAAGCAGTGCCAACGCAACTAGAAATACCGATGTAACAATAAAGAGCGGTAAATATTCAAGTGTTGTGGGCGGAAATATTGGCAGCGGTTCGGGACTTTCGATAAATCTTTCGCTTGAGGGCGGAGATTTTTCCGAAGCCACAATAAATCTTGGAAACACAACAACAAATACTCTTAACGGAAACGCAATATTAAAAATTTCCGGAGGTATTTTTGCAAACGGTCAAACAATTAATTACAGTAATCTTACAACTTTGGGAAACGCTGTTGCGATTGTTGAAAACGACATTGACAAAAAGTATAATCTTGTTTTTGACTCTAACTTTAATGTTGTGTTAAGAATGAGAAGCGGGGGAAAATACGAAGTTAAAAGCTATGGAACTTCAACAGCAAGACCGACGTTTGTGTTCACTCCGGACAATGCGTTGACAGCTCCCTGCATAAACGGAGAAATGCTTTCTCCCGGTGCGCAGGGCAAATACAGCTATACCCCCACGGGTTCTGTTGCCGATATTGAAGTTACATGGGAAGTCGATACAAGACCTAAAGCATACGACATAAACGGTGTTGCAACAGCTTTTGTAAGTGCAAACAATACCGTTGAACAGGACGAAACAACATATTATGCGTTCGATACGCTTACGGAAGCAATTGCGGCTCTTGGCGGCGCAGAAGGTAAGGTTATTATTGCAAGCGATATTTCCAATACCGGCGGCGATAATGCTGCTTTTGTCGATACGGCGGACAGAGAAGCTGTAACGATTGAAGGTCTTACCGGAACCGAAGTTCTCACGCTTGACGGAACGTTTCGTTTTAAGGGCGATGTTGTTCTTGATAAATTTACGCTGGTTATTCCGAGTAGCGTATCTGCAAAATATATTAACGGATACGGCGATGTGACATTCGGAAAAGATTTTAAAATAAATACAACCGGTAACGGCATTGCGTATTTTGCACCTTATAATTCCACAACGCCGCTTTCGCATAATATAAACGTTACGGCAAAGGGCGGAAGCTTTGATAAATTTAACGCTGTGGGCGCATATGCAAAAATTAACGACGGATTTTCGATTACAAGCGAAATTGACGGCGCAACCGTAAGAGAACTCAATTTCGGTTATGCCGAAATTAATTCCGGCACAAGCGGTGTGTACGGCGCAATTAATCTTATTGTTTCAAGCGATACCGTCAGCACAAAAACCGTCACGACAATAGAAAAATCCGCACCGTATATGTATGCGGACGGAACATACACGCTTATTTTTAACAACGGCATTAAAGATTATACGATTTCCGAAAAAACAAACGCAATTTTGGATTATATTGTATATTCCGCTGTGGGCGGTAAAGTAGGTATTTATTCAAGCGGAAATTTGCAAACGGCGCCAACGTTTTTGCTTAAGCCGAACGAAGGATATTCACCCAGAATTAACGGTATATATATTGAAGAAACCGAGGACGGGTATCTTTATACACCTGAATTCAGCGGACAACAAACCGTAATTAACGTTGAATGGGTTGATGCGGCGACTATGACTCCCGTTGTATATGAAATTGACGGCGAAAGAACTG
>CAZJCI010000001.1:0-36031 GCA_964544455.1 uncultured Oscillospiraceae bacterium | reverse complement strand
ATCTTTTAAACTGCGCAAAAACCCTTGGCAGGCTTGACCTTTTGGTAAACAACGCCGGAATAGCTCCTCCGATTAGAAAAGATATACTTTTTGCCGAAGAAGAAAGCTTTGATTTGGTTCTTTCGACAAATTTAAAATCGGTTTTTTTTCTAACGCAAATGTGTGCAAATTATATGATTTCCGAATTAAACAATATTTGCGATTATTCTCCCCGAATTATTAACATAGGCTCAATGTCCGCATATACTTCTTCAACTTCTCGCGGAGAATATTGCATTTCGAAAGCAGGAATAACAATGGTAACAACATTGTTTGCGGACAGACTTGCGGAATATAATATTCCCGTTTTCGAAATCAGGCCCGGAATTATCGCAACCGATATGACGGGTGCCGTAAAGGAAAAATACGATAAACTCATTCAAGAAGGAATAACTCCCATAAAACGTTGGGGTACTCCCGAAGATATTGCAAAAATGGTTTCGTCGCTTGCCGAAGGTTCGTTTGATTTCGGCACCGGCACAATATTTAACGCCGACGGCGGATTCCATATGCGAAGATTGTAATGACTTTTGCAACAACGTTTTATGGAGGTACAATAATATAATGGGAATATTTCGCAAACGCAACGTCGATATGACAAACGGTCCAATGTTCGGAAACATTATTTTTTTTGCAATACCGCTTGTACTTTCGGGACTTTTACAACTTCTTTATAATGCAATGGACCTTGTTGTTGTCGGACGATTCGCTCAATCCGGGCAAGACGCGGTTTCGGCTGTCGGCGCAACGGGAGCCATGACGGGTTTGGTAATAAACACATTTTTGGGAATGGCTGTCGGCGTTAATGTCACGGTTGCAAACGCACTGGGCGCAAAAAAATACGATGAAGTTTCGAAAGCCGTTCACACAGCGGCGGCTCTTGGAATTACATGCGGAACGGCTCTCGGAATTATCGGAATATTCGTAGCGGAACCGTTACTGTATTTTATGTCCACCCCAAAATCGGTCATTTCGCTTGCGGCGCTTTATGTTAAAATATTCTTTATCGGAACACCTGCCAACTTAATATATAATTTTTTTGCGGCAGTGCTCAGAGCCAAAGGCGATACCAAACGTCCACTTTTTATCCTCACGATTTCCGGAATTATAAACGTAGTTCTTAATTTGGTTTTTGTTATTGTTTTTAAGCTTGACGTTGCGGGAGTTGCTATCGCGACGGTTATTTCGCAATATGTATCGGCGGTTCTTGTTTCGCTTGTACTGATGAAAAGTATGGATTGCTGTATGTTACGGCTTCGCGATATAAAATTTCACGCAAAAAGCTTAAAAAAAATAGTAAAAATCGGATTTCCTTCCGGAATATCCAGCGCATTGTTTGCAATATCAAATACGCTTATACAAACCGCGCTTAATTCGTTCAACTCTTCACCCATACTTGCGGGAAGTACCGCAGCGGGAAACATAGAACAATTTGTAAACGTGGGTATGGATTCTTTGGCGCAGGCATGCATAACCTTTGTCGGTCAAAACAAAGGCGCAAAAAAATATAACAGAATAAATAAGTCTGTTGGCATATGCTTGGGCATTTCAATATTTATAGGCGCTGTTGTCGGATATTTTGCCTTGAAATTCGCAAATCCGTTACTTTCAATATATCTTCCCGGCGAAGAATCGGCAATTACATACGGCACAATACGTTTAAAATATATGTGCCCGATATATTTTTCACTCGGAATGATGAACGTTATGAGCGGTGCTCTTCGAGGAATGGGAAGCGTTATTACGCCGATGTGTTGCACAATGTTGGGTGCTTGCGGCTTGCGAGTTTTGTGGATATATACCGTATTCCAAAAAATACATACGTTGGATTCGCTGTTTTTGCTTTATCCCGTTTCGTGGTGCACAACAACGCTTGCGCTTATTATTTCTTTTGTTATTATTAAAAACAGACTTCAAAAGAAAGATATGGCAAATCAAACCGTTTAAGCACATTTTTGCGGTATGGCAAAAAATTAACCACCGAATAATTAAAATACACCGAAAAGCAATAAAAACTGCTTTTCGGTGTATTTATTTTATGATTATTTTGATATAAAAATCGTTATTAAAAATTATTTTGCAATATAACAGCGTTTTTAATATGTATTTCAACCGAAAATTATTGATTATACAAGTTTTTCGAAACAAATTCCGGTTCGCAAGTAATATTGATTTTCAATTTTCTGAATGTAATTTCATCTTGCGGATTCAGCATTTTTGTATAATGAGCTTCTGTATATTTTAAATGTTCAAGCTGTTTTAGGGCTTCTTCAACCATGGGATTGGTTGCGGCGCAAATACTCATTGCAATAAGCGCTTCTTCAAGGTTAAGTTTTGTGACGTTTCTGCCCAAAGTGTTTTTTTTCATATTTCTTATGGGTTCAAGTATAACCGGAGAAATAAGGAAAATTTCGTCTTTAATTCCGGCAAGATACTTAATGGCGTTTATGATTGCGGCCGCAGGTGCGCCAAGCATATCGCCGGATTTTCCTGTAATTATCGTTCCGTCATCAAGCTGAATTGCAATTGCCTGTACCCCGGAATCTTCCGCTTTTTTTAAGGAAGCGGCAACAACCGGTCTTTGAGCCGTAGTTACACCGGCTTCCTGCATAAGAGCTTCGGCTCTGTGCGCCACCTCAATATCGACAAGTCCGTTTTTATAATCGCACCACGCCTTATAGGAACGGCGTATGATTTCCTGATTTGCCGCTTCTTTAACAACTTCGTCGTTGCATATTGCATATCCCGCCATATTGACTCCCATATCCGTGGGAGATTTATATAAGCTTTCTTCTCCGGTAATTCTTGAAAGAATTGTTTTTACAACCGGAAAGGCTTCAACGTCACGGTTATAGTTTACCGTTGTTTTTCCGTATGCTTCAAGATGATATGGGTCTATCATATTTACATCTCGCAAATCGCACGTTGCCGCCTCGTAAGCAAGATTTACCGGATGCTTTAACGGAATATTCCATATGGGAAAAGTTTCAAACTTTGCATATCCGGCTTTAATTCCTCGCTTATGTTCATGATACATTTGCGAAAGGCAGGTTGCAAGTTTTCCGCTTCCCGGTCCCGGAGCGGTTATTACAACCAAAGGTCTTGTTGTTTCGACAAAAGGATTTGCTCCGTAACCGTCATCCGATACGATTGTATCCACATTATTGGGATAACCGGCAATAATTTTATGAAAATATACTCGTTCTCCCCGACGTTCAAGCTTTTTTCTGAAAATATCCGCCGAAGGCTGACCGGTGTATTGCGTAATAACAATTGCGCTTACATATATATCAAGCGAACGCAGATTATCTATAAGTCTGAGAACATCCATATCATAGGATATTCCGAAATCGGCGCGCATTTTTTTCTTTTCTATATCTGCCGCGTTAATTGTGACTATTATTTCGGTTTCGTCTTTCATAGTGTGCAAAAGCTTAACTTTTGCGTCCGGAGCGAACCCCGGTAACACACGCGCCGCGTGAAGATCGTCAAAAAGCTTGCCGCCAAATTCAAGATACAGTTTTCCACCGAATTTTGCAATTCTTTCATGAATGTTTTTAGACTGTAATTCAACATACTTATCGTTATCAAACCCGATTTTCATAGTCGTTTCCAAACCTTTCGCTTAAAATCCTCTTAAAAATTCCGCATTTCTTATAACTTATAGATTATACCACAAAAAAGCTTTAATTTCAATAGATTTTAAATAATTTTGGCAATTTCGTCATTTTATGCAAATTGCGTTATTTAAACAATCTGAAAAATATAAAATTTAAGATATGCCGTTTCAGGTACGTTCCACAATATCGGATGATCGCAACATTGCCACCTTGCTTCTATTTGTTTTAGCTGTACGCCGGCGTCGTGCGCAGCCGAATTTAACATTTTAACAAACAGCTCGTCTTTCATAAAATGCGAACAGGAGCAAGTTGCAAAATATCCTCCGCGCGGCAAAATCTTCATTGCCTTATAATTAATTTCCTTATATCCTCGCTCGGCGTTTTTTACCGTTTTTCTGCTTTTTGTAAACGCGGGCGGATCAAGAATTATAAAATCGTATTGCGATTTTCCGTTTTCATCAAGATTCGTTAAAAAATCGAAAACGTCTGCCATAACAAATTCAATTTTATCTTCAAGTCCGTTCATTTCCGCATTTTTCTTTGCCGTTTCAATTGCCGTTTCGGATATATCCACCGCTGTTACTTGGTTAGCCCCTCCCAATGCGGCATTAAGCGCAAATGAACCTGTATGCGTAAAACAGTCAAGCACATTTTTACCTTTTGCAATTTTTGAAACAGCTTTTCTGTTATATTTTTGGTCAAGAAAAAATCCTGTTTTCTGACCGTTTTCAAAATCAACAACATATTTTATGCCGTTTTCGCAAAATGTTGTTGTTGTTTTTTCAAGTTTTGCGCAAAGCGGCGTTTCATATTGCTTTTTATATTGAGCAAGCCCCTCAAGTTCACGTATTGCAACATCGTTTCTTTCGTAAACAGCGTCGATTTTTTCGCCCATACTGCGAAGATATGTTATTAAATAATCGAAAATAACCGATTTAACCTGTTCTGTACCATAGGAAAGAACTTGAGCGACAAGTATATTTTCGAATCTGTCAACCGTAAGACCGGGCAGACCGTCAGCTTCTCCGAAAATCAACCGACACGAGGAAAAATCTTTTCCCATAACCGTTTTTCTGTAATCGACGGCATATTTTACTCTGCGTTCGAAAAATTCATTTGCAAATGTTTCATTTGCATTATCGGACAGAATTCTTATTCTTATTTTGCTGGTCAAGCTGACAAATCCGGTACCGAGATATGAGCCTTTGACAGAAAAAACATCGGCAAGTAAACTGTCTTTAAGAGATTCGCCGCCTTGAATTATTTCCTCTCCGTATACCCAAGGATGACCTTTTTTCAGTGAAATTTCAGCTTTTTTGCTCACAGTAACTTTGGGAAATTTTCTTTCGGTTTTCATTAATTTTATCATTCCTTTACTTAAAAAGACAGTGTATCACACTTTGCAAAGTTTGCCGGATACACTGTTTTAAAGATTATTGTTCATATTCAACGGATGAAGCGAATTTTATTTCATCATAAGAATAACCGTAGCGAACCATTTTATCGCACAATTTTTTCTTTTCGTAAAAATCTTTCGGAACGCCGTTTTTGGTCAATTTTGCATACATTGCAGCCGCATTTTCATAAAAATCGGTTTCACAATCTTCGAAAGCGGCTTCGATACTTTTTTTATTGTATCCTTTTGCAAATAATTCTTGCTTTATTCTGTACTTTCCGAACAGCTTATCTTCGGCATAAACCGTAATACGCCTTTTGCAAGCGGCAATTTCATCTATTATATTAAACTTAATCAACAATGCCGTTGCGGCTTCCGAAATTTCATCGCTATACCCGTTTTCCGTGCATTTTTCAAGAAGCCTTTTAACGCTCTTTTCACCATAATTTTGAATATACCATTGCAAATATTTTACGCACCGTAATTTTTCGGCATATTCGGAAAGCGCGTTTCTGATATCGTCCGAAAGTTCTTTGGGGAACTCTGGCTCGTCTCCGAAATATGATATTTTAAGCCGCTTAAAATCAGCCGCGGAAATAATATACTTTGCGCAAGTTTCATCATAAATCGTATATTCGTTACCGGTTTCCGACGAAAAAATTTTTGTTATCAGCATTATTCTTCATCAAAACTTTCAGTAATAAGAAGTTCATCTTCTTCCGATTCTTCGCCTTGGGAAATACTTTCAAGAATTTCACCGTTGGACTCCACAAACGCTTTTCGGATTTTAGCTTCAATTTCATCGGCAAGTTCTTTGTTGGAACAAAGCAAATCGCGAACATTATCTCTGCCCTGCCCAAGTCTTTCGCCGTTGTATGAAAGCCAAGAACCGCTTTTTTGTATAATATCAAGCTGTATGCCGATATCAAGCAATTCGCTTTCTTTTGAAATTCCCTTACCGTAAAGAATATCGAATTCCGCAGTTTTGAAAGGCGGCGCAACTTTGTTTTTTACAACTTTACATTTTGTATGATTACCTTTTACTTCGGAACCGTTTTTAATCTGTTCGCTTCTCCTTATATCTATTCGAACTGAAGCGTAATATTTAAGAGCAACTCCGCCGGGGGTTGTTTCGGGGTTTCCGTACATAACTCCGACTTTTTGTCGAAGTTGATTTATAAAGATAACAGTGCAATTTGATTTTGCAATTGCTCCGGAAAGTTTGCGAAGTGCTTGCGACATCAATCTTGCCTGAAGTCCGACATGAGCGTCTCCCATTTCGCCGTCGATTTCGGCACGAGGAACAAGAGCTGCAACGGAATCCACAACAACAACATCAACCGCGCCCGAACGCACAAGAGCTTCCGTTATTTCAAGAGCTTGTTCGCCGTAATCCGGTTGCGAAACCAAAAGTTCGTCTATATTTATCCCAAGAGCTTTTGCGTATATTGGATCCAAAGCGTGCTCTGCGTCTATAAACGCCGCCTCGCCGCCGTGCTTTTGAACTTCGGCAACCACGTGAAGAGCAACGGTTGTTTTTCCGGAAGATTCCGGACCGTATATTTCTATAATTCTTCCTTTGGGGATTCCGCCTATTCCGAGTGCCAAATCAAGAGTCAGCGAACCCGTGGAAATTGCGCTTACGCTCATATTTGTATTTTCGCCAAGTTTCATTATTGCGCCCTTACCGAAATCTTTTTCTATTTTCGCAATAGTTGTACTCAACGCTTTTTTTCTGTTTTCCTCACCGGTGATTTCTTCCGGCGCTTGTTTTTTCGGTTTTGTATCCTTTGCCATATTTACCTCCACGTGATAATCACATTTATAAAAATACTTTTCGATATATATTTTGTTTAATCGGAAATCAATATAATTTCCGCACCGACGCGTCTTAATTTTTCGGTAATATTTTCGTAGCCTCGCAAAATATGATGAATATGCGTTATTTCGGTTGTTCCTTTTGCGGCAAGCCCGGCAACGACGACCGCCGCGCCCGCGCGAAGATCCACCGCTCGAACATGAGCTCCGAAAAGCGACTCAACGCCTTTAAAAGTTGCCTGTTTTCCGCTTTGGGAAATTTGAATATCCGCTCCCATAAGCTTTAATTCTTCAACATATCGGAATCTGTTGTCCCAAACGCCCTCTCGCATAACGCTTGTACCGTCCGCCAAGCACATAAGCACGCCCATTTGCGGATTCATATCCGTGGGAAAGCCCGGATATGGCAAAGTTTTAACGTCTATTCCGCAAAGTTTTCCGTTTGCGCTTACTCGAACAGCCTCATCATATTCTTCCACCACGGCGCCCATTTCGAGAAGCTTTGCCGTAATCGAATCCAAATGCTTCGGAATCACATTTGTAATCATAAGTTCTCCTCGGGTTGCGGCGGCTGCAATCATATATGTTCCCGCTTCAATCATATCCGGAATAATCGTGTAATCCGTTCCCTTTAGCTTATCCACACCTTTAATTTTTATCGTATCCGTTCCCGCCCCCGTTATCATTGCGCCGGAAGCGTTGAGAAAATTGGCAAGATCTACAATGTGCGGTTCTCTTGCTGCATTTTCTATAATTGTTACACCTTTGGCACGAGAAGCCGCAAGCATTATATTTATTGTTGCGCCAACGGAAACAACATCCATATAAATTGTATTTCCGACAGTACCGGAATTGCAAACACACTCTATATAACTTTTTTCGGATTCAACGGTTGTCACACTTGCGCCAAGTGCTCTGAATCCTTTGATATGCTGATCTACCGGACGAATGCCAAAATCGCACCCGCCCGGATAAGCCGTGCGAGCCTTTCCGAAACGTCCGAGTTCAGCACCAAGAATATAATATGACGCGCGCATTTTTCTGACATATTCATACGGAGATGAACCGCATTCAACATTTTTTGTGTTAACTCTGTAAGTATTTCTGTCAATACGTTCCACAAACGCACCCATTTTTTCGAGAATTGCAAAACCGTCCGTAACATCGCTTATATCAGGCAAATTTCTGATAATACATTCGTCTTCGTTAAGTATTGTAGCAAAAATAATTGCAACGGCAGCGTTCTTCATTCCTCCCACTTCAATTTCGCCTTGAAGAGCCTTACCGCCGTTTACTACAAATCTATCCATAATCCGTAACCATTCCTTTCGGTTATTGTCTTTAAAATATACAGAAACAGTACTGTACCGCACATATTCGAATTGCTTATTTAAAATTCCTGAACATTTTTTCCGGTCACGGCGTCAAACACAATGTTGTTTTCGTTGCTGTTGTTTTCAATGTATGAAATTACCCAAGCGGGAACAGCGTAATAAGAACCGTAACTGTATTCATAAAGCTTATAAGTCATTGTAATTTTGTCAATCTTTATTTTATCTCGCTTTGAATTAAAATTTTTGCCTGTAAAATAATCCGACGCAATATATGTGGCATTAACAACATCAATTAATTTTGCGCTGTATGCCTTTTCGGGCGCAGTTTCGGTTATATTTCCCACGCAACACACAACATTATTGTTTTTTACATACACATTTAAAAAATAATCCATTGCAGGCACATCCGAAAGTTTGCCCGTAAAACACACAATACTACCGTTATTATATATGCGTGTTCCGAACTTTTCAAATTTCATTTCATAGGAATTCAGTGCCGCACGGACAAATTTTTCCGCCGTTTTTTCATCGTTTTTATTAGCGTAAGTAAACTCCGCTTCATAACAGCTTTTTTGAATTTCTTGAATATCCTTATGTTCAACGCTTTTTTCGTAATAACATTCAATATTTAAGGAATTTTCAAACGAGGCGGTTCCCATAAGCAAACCGTCTGACGATTTAACGCTCACGCTGTATCCCGCAGGAGTATTGATAAATGCAGAATTTTCCAATTCCGTATTAAAAAAAGCTTCGGTTATATTTTTGAATATTTGCGGAATTTTTTTTTCTTCGTAATCGGTATTCACCGAAAGAGAATAAACAGGCAAGCTGTAAATTTTTCTGTCTTTTGCATTAAACAAAACTTCCACGCCGTTTTTTGACAAATGCTTTTGAGCAAGCTCCAATTCATCTTCCGAAATATAGTATTTTTCGTTGTTTATTTTCAAACAAAAAAAGCCCACAACAATGTTTAAAATCAAAAGGCAAAAACATATAAATAGTTTTACTTTGGAAAAATTCATGAATTTGCCTCCTTTTCAACGCTTTCGGTTTTTGCTGTCCAGCGCAATACGGCAATATCCGAGTTTTCCGCATTTGAATCGAAACAATATTCCGCTCCGAAATAAACAATATAAAAATTCTCCGAATCGGGCAACAATACATATGATGTTCGTTGCGGCATATCGGTTATCGCTTCGTTTGAATATTCGATTACTTCGATTTTTCCGAAAGCGGATATAAGCTTTTCGCCGCTGAATTTCAATTCAAGACCGTATATTTCCGAATTTTCGATGGGTATACCGTCAATTGTATAATTACATCTGAACAAACATTCGCCGTTGCTGTATATAATATCGTTTAACGTAAGTTTTGCACGGCAACCCACAAGCTTTTCGTTTATAGATTTAACAATATTCTTTGTCACACTTGCATAATCGGAAAAACCGTACTCCGAATTAATACCGCTTCCGGCAAACTCGGACAAATTTTTTCCGTTTTCCGAAACAAACGCAAAATTTCCGTCAATCGAAATTTCAAAGCTGTCATTTGCTTCAACACATACAATCGAACTGTCGCTTTTTTTATAAAAATGCGTATTATCATTGTTCATTCCGAAAATTCTTACCAATTCTTTAATATCGTCGCTGTCCGCGCTTACGGAAAATTTATCGTTAAAACTCTTTTTATTTACGGTTTCATAGCCTATCGAATATTTGTATGACGGGAAATAGCAGTTTTTTCCGGCTTTTTTATTTCCGTCTACTTTTACAAATTCAAATTCGTCTTTATCGGTTCCATTATATGTTTCAAGGTATTCATTATTGAACGAAATGTTCTTTGACGGAAAAATTTTTAATACGTTGCCGTCAGGATCGACCGCAGTAATGCTAGTTTCGCCCAAAGAACCGCACAAAAGAAACATATCTTTCACAATAAAATCCGGATTTTCGGGAATATCGGCGTATGTATCCGTTATAAGTCCGCACAACACCGAAAATTCAATCCCGTTTTCAAAGCAGACATAATAACAGTTTTTTGTGTTGACATAAAGGTTGTCAAGATATTCGTATTTTTTTTCGAAATCGGAATAAGCAACCTTTTTACAAGTACCGCCAACAGCATTTTCAAGAACATTTAAAAAATATCCGAATATCTCATATGCCGAATTTTCGTTATATGCGCCGGCAAAATTTCCGTTTTCGGTTATAGTGCCGACAAAATAGGGGATTATGAAAGACTTTGCTGTTTCGGACGTTGAAATACGGATATTTGCAATTTTTTTCTTTTCGCTTTCGGGAAATTCCGAAAGTCCCGCATTATCGCCTTGCACAAAACCGACATAAACGGCACATTGAAACAGCATTGCCGCAAAAAGCAATACCATAATGCAATTTTCCAATAAAGCGAACAGCTTTTCTTTTTTCATTTCAAATCCCCTATTTTATTGAATTTATCGAAAATTTTCAATCGTTTTTATTAAGCTTTTCAAGTATTTCGGCTATGTGAGCACCGTGTTGAATGGAATCGTCATATAAAAAACACAATTCGGGAGTTGCGCGCAAATTCAGCCTTTGGGCAAGTTCTCGTCTGATATAGCCTTCTGCACTTTTTAATCCTTTTTTTACACCGTCCTTATCTTCCCCAAGCACGCTGTAATGAATTGTTGCGTTTCTGAGATCAGCCGCCGTTTCAACTCGCAAAATACTTATAAAGCTTCCGGAAACTCTTGGATCCTTAACCGTTCTTAAAATTTCGGTAAGTTCACGGCTTATTTCTTCGTTAACTCTTACGTTGTGATAATTATTTTTTTTCGGCATTTAAACATTTCCTTTCGTAAACGTTTTTCCGCTGAATTATATTAAATCAGCTTTCGGACTTAACCGAATCAAGGTCACGTTCAACCTGTTCCATTATGAACGCTTCCAAAATATCGCCCTCTTTTATATCGTTAAAACGTTCGAGTCCGATACCGCATTCATATCCTTGCGCAACTTCCTTTGCGTCATCTTTAAACCGTTTGAGGGACGAAATTTTATCTTCAAAAATAACTATACCGTCGCGCACAACTCTTATTTCCGCATTTCTTGCCACTTTTCCGTCCGTTATATAGGAACCTGCAATTGTTCCAACGCCGGGCACATGAATTGTTTGACGGACTTCGGCGTGACCAAGCACGGATTCTTTAAATTCCGGAGCAAGCATACCGCAAAGCGCGGCTTTAACTTCTTCGATAATATCGTAAATAACTCGGTAGGTTCTTATATCAACACCGCTTCTTTCGGCATGTTCGGTTGCGCCTTTGTCGGGACGAACGTTAAAACCGACAATAATTGCGTTTGAGGCGTCCGCAAGCATAACGTCGCTTTCGTTGATTCCGCCCACCGCAGAATGAATTACACGTACCTTAACTTCTTCGTTTGAAAGCTTTTCAAGGCTGGATTTAACCGCTTCCGCCGAACCTTGAACATCCGCTTTAACAATAATGGTAAGTTCCTTGGCACCTTCGTTAATCTGACTGAAAAGATCTTCCAAAGATACCTTGGAATTTGCTTTGAATTCCGCTTCCTTGGCTTCGTTTTTCCTTTTGGCAACAAGTTCTCTTGCCATTTTTTCATCCGCAACGGCTCTGAATTCGTCGCCGGCATCCGGGACTTCCGAAAGACCGATAATTTCCACCGGAACTGACGGCCCTGCGGTTTTTACATTTTCTCCTCTGTCATTCGTCATAGCTCTTACACGCCCGGTTGCCGTTCCGGCAATTACAATATCGCCGGTTTTTAAGGTACCGTTTTGCACAAGAACCGTTGCAACGGAGCCTCTTCCCTTATCCAACTTTGCTTCTATGACAATACCTTTTGCGGCTCTGTTGGGATTTGCCTTTAAATCTTTCATATCGGCAACAAGCAGAACCATTTCGAGAAGTTCTTCGATTCCCTCGTGTTTAAGCGCAGACACGGGAACGCATATTGTATCTCCGCCCCAATCTTCGGGAAGAAGATCGTAATTAACAAGTTCCTGCTTCACTCTGTCGGGATTTGCGCCAAGTTTATCCATTTTGTTAATTGCAACAATAACTTGTATGCCGGCGGCTTTTGCATGGTTAATGGCTTCAACCGTTTGCGGCATAATACCGTCATCGGCGGCAACAACAAGAATGGCAATATCAGTTGCCTGTGCGCCGCGAGCTCTCATTGCGGTAAAAGCCTCGTGACCGGGAGTATCCAAGAATGTGATTTCCCTATCGTTTATTTTTACTCTGTATGCGCCGATATGCTGGGTAATACCGCCGGCTTCGCCTACTGTAACGTTTGTGTTTCGAATAGCGTCAAGCAACGATGTTTTTCCGTGGTCAACATGCCCCATTACGCAAACCACGGGACTTCTTTGAACCAATTGTTCGGCTTTATCTTCTTCGTCCGCAAAAAGCTTTTCTTCAAGAGTTACCACCACTTCTCGCTCCGCAGTAATTCCCATTTCGTCCGCAACAAGATATGCCGTATCGAAATCAATAACCTTATTTGCGCCTACGCTTGCCATATCAAGCCCCATCATAAGCAACTTTTTAATTACTTCGCCGGTTGTGATTTTTAAAGTTGCGGCAAGGTCCGAAATCATAATTTCATCAGGAATGGTTACCGGTCCGGTGAACTTTTTAACCGGCTCCGACTGAGCGATTCCTCTTCCCTTTTTGGCATTTTTATCCTTTTTCCCTCTGCCGTAATTGGGAAGTTCGTTTTTAACGTATTCGTTTTTACCGTTTTTACCGCCGTTTTTCGGCGAGCCTTTTGAAGTTGAAGAAGTAGTTGCTTTTTTCTTGGGGGCATTATCGTCATCGCCATAGCTTCCGGCAAGATTTTCGAACTTTTCATCATATTTGGAAAGATCGACTTCTCCGGCTCGGAGGTCCACAAGTCTTACGTTTCCGTCCTTGGCTTCGGCATCGAACGATTTCTTTTCCACGTTTTCGCTTTTATAGCGGCTTTGCGCGCGTCCGTCTTTATCGAACACAGGTTTTATGCTGGGCTGACGAACAGACTGATTTCCGTCTTCGTCTTCCTTTGAAACGCCTGTGCCGAAACCTCTTTTTTCGCCTTTGTTTTGTTGCTTTTTGAATCCGCCGCCAAAAACTTCGCCGTTTCCGAAACCGCCGTTTTGATTCTTTTCGCCGTAGGGCTTTCGGTCGCCATAGGACGGACGGTCGTTTTGTGTTCTCTCACCGTAGGGTTTTCGGTCGCCGTAGGGCTTCCTTTCGCCGAAAGGAGTGCGTTCCGACAGCGTTCGTTCTCCGTTTGGCTTCTTTTCGCCGTAGGGACGACGTTCGGGTGGCGCGGCCTCTTTGTGAAAATTCTTTTCGGCAGTATTTGGTTTTCTTTCGAAAGTTTTTTTATCTCCGACTTGAGCATTTTTTGAGGGTTCTTTTTCGAATTTTTGGGCGGTTTTGGAGTCGGCTTTAAATTCGGGCTTGGGCTCGGATTTGCTTTCGGTTTTTGGTTCGGTTACGGTTTCGGGTTTTGCCGAAAGTTCTTCCTTGGGTTCGTTTTTGGGCTCGACGGTTGATTTTTGAGTTGCGACATCGGCTTTTGAAACGTTTTCGTTTTGTGATGCTTCGGTTTTTGAAATTTCGGGTTGAGAAACCTTGTTTTGCGAAAATTCGGTTTCATTATGCTCTGTTTTGGGTTCGGACTTTGCATCCGTCTTGGGTGCGGCTTTTGCTTCGGGTTTGGATTCGGTTTTGGATTCCGCCTTTTCGGCTTTTTTTGCCGCTTTTTCGGCTTTTTCCTCGGCGGCTTTTTGAGCTGCCGCTTTTGCCGCAGCTTCTACGTCGTATGAAAAGAACTCCGCTTCCGTTGCTACGCTCTTTTTGGAAATTGCGTTGAACACAACGCTGAACTCGGTTTCGTCGAGTCCCATACTTGAGGTTTTGCCGGAAATTCCGTTTTCTTCGATGATTTCCAAAAGTTCTTTGTTTTTCAGCTTAAAATCCTTTGCAAGCTGACTGATTTTAATTGTTTTATTTGAATTTGTTGCCATAAACTACACACCTTTCGTTTTACTTTAGTGTAAAAGTCGGTCTTCGGCGATACCGAGAGCCTTATATACAATATTTGCAAAACTTTTATCGGTTAGGGCGCACACCGTTACGTATGCTTTTTTTCCGAATTTTTTTGCAAGTTCTTCTTTGGTAGCGTTAAGAACTATGTACGGTGAATCCGCGTTTTTGAGAGCGGCGTGGATTTTTTTTTGAGAATTCTCCGACATATTCGAACATAAAAACGCAATTTGGGATTTCCCCGCACGTATTGTTTCTTCGCACATTTCCGCGCCGGTTGTAAGTTTTCCCGCGCGTTTTGCAAGTCCCATAGCTCCGAATATTTTTTCCTGTATCGGCGCGATGTCAATATTATTTGCAAGATTTTCGTACATTATCATTCACCGTTTTCGAGCATTTCTTGGATTTGAGAATATATTTCGTCCGAAACCTTTATTTCGAGATTTTTTGAAAGCTTATCGCCTTTGCGAACTTTTTTAAAGCATTCCGCATTTTTGCAAATATAAACGCCTCTGCCGTTTTTTTTGCCCGTTGTATCCACCGATATTTCGCCCTCCGGCGATCTTACAACTCTTAAAAGTTCCTTTTTGGGGAATCTTTCACCGCATCCGGTACATTTTCTCTCGGGTATTTTTTTTACCATTTGACCTCCGATTTACGGAATTTATTCCGTTTTTTTACACATTGGTTTACCGTTTATTTAAGTTTGCAGTCAGTCTGCAATATTATTACCGTCTTTTTCTTCTTCTTGCGGTTGTTTTGCTTCGGACTCGTCCGCAAATTTTGTTGCGAGCGCTTGCGCGAAAGCGGCTCCGAACGACGTTGACGCTTCCGTTCTTCCCGCGGCGAGGTCTTCCAACGCCGCCTTGCGCGCGTCCGAGGAACTCTTTATATCTATTTTATATCCTGTGAGTTTTGCGACGAGTCTTGCGTTTTGACCTTTTTTGCCGATGGCAAGCGAAAGTTGATCGTCGTCCACAAGTACCGTGCAGGATTTTGAGCCGTCGGCGGCAAGCTGTACGGAAACTACCTGAGCCGGGGCAAGCGACGCTTTTATAAATTCTTCGGCGTCTTCGCTGTATTTGACTATATCTATTTTTTCGCCCGCGAGTTCTTTTGTTATGTTGTTTTTACGTATTCCCTTTGAACCTATGCACGAACCTATTGCGTCGACGTTTTCATCTCTTGAATAGACGGCGATTTTTGTTCGGGAACCGGCTTCTCTTGCCACGGAATTAATTATGACGGTGCCGTCTTGAATTTCGGGGACTTCGAGTTCGAAAAGTCTTTTTACAAATCCGGAATGCGTTCTTGAAAGAACAACGGCGGGACCTCTGCCTTCGGATTCCTTTTTTACTTCGAGGACGTACACTTTGATGACGTCTCCTTCGTGAAGTTCTTCGTCGGGAATTTGTTCTTTTTTAAACAGAACGACGTTGTTTTTGCCTATTTCGAGAGTTGCGTCGCCGGTTTGCGGATTGATTCGGGAAACCACGGCGGTGACGATTTCTTCTTTTTTGCTTTCGTATTCTCGAATCATCATTCCACGTTCCGCTTCTTTTATTGCCTGAACTATGACTTGTTTTGCCGCGTGAGCCGAAATTCTTCCGAAATTTTTGGGTTTGAGTTCTATTTCGTAGATATCGCCGACTTTATAGCGTTTGCTCTTTTTTTGAGCTTCTTCAAGCGTTATGTGGAGGTTGGGATTGAATTTGAATCCGTATCTTTCCTTTTTTTCCTCGGGCTTTTTGGAAAGGGCTTTGTTGAAAACGAATCCGTCGTCTTCGTCTTCGGGTTCTTCGTTATTTTCCGGTTCGGATTCGGCGGGCGTTTGAGCCGCAAGTTCAGCTTCCCTTGCCGCTTTTTCCGCCATACGTTTTTCGTATTCTTCGAGGGCTTTTTTTTCTTCTTCCCGTATATCTATTACCGAAAGTTGTTGATATACTTTGACTTCCATTTTGGCTTCGTCCAGAACGACGTTTACGTTGGACGTTCCTATTTCTTTTCGGAACGCCGCCTGAAGAGCGGCTTCCACCTTTTCTTTCATATATTCTTTGGGAATCCCTTTTTGACGTTCAAGCAATTCCAACGCTTTGAAAAATTCTTTATTCATTGTTGTTCTCCTCCGAAATTATTAATTAATATTCTGCGATATTCTTTATTGACGCGATTTTTGAAAGTTCGAAAACGGTTTCGGTTTCGTTTTCCGCAACTGACACGGTTTTGTTTTCTTCATTGAAAGAAGACAGTTTGCCTTTGAAAACCTTTCTGCCGTTTTCGGGCGCATAGAGCTTTACGGAAACGGGGCTTCCGATATATGCTTTAAGGTGTTCCGGTTTTGAAAGTTCTCTTTCGAGTCCCGCCGAGGATATTTCGAGAAAATATGCTTCGTCGATGGGATCGGCTTCGTCGAGTATGGGGTTGACCGCATCGTTTACCATTTCGCAATCTTCCAGGCTTACTCCGCCGTTTTTATCTATGCTTATTACCAATGAAAGTTCGGAGCCCTCCTTTATCAGTTCCACGTCCCAAAGTGTGCAACCGCACTCTTCCACGGCGTCGCGCACGAGCGACGCAACTTTTTCGGCAATATTTTTTGCCTTTTTGGCTGTATTTTCTTTTGCCATAAAAACCCTTTCCGACTTGTTACGTCTTAACTATAAGAAAAAGGAAACGACTTGTTTTGCCGCTTCCTTTCATTAAAAACTTATTATATATATATTATACCATATTTTCCGTAAAATGCAAGTGTTTTTTTCAAATAAATTTATTTTTAGCGTTTTCGGCAAAAACGCCGCTGTTTCTTTTTAGTATTATATACAAAACTCACAATCGCTTTATGAGTAACAAGCTAAAAAGTTATTTGTAAACAAACGTTTAACAACAGTAAAAAGCGGTTGCTATTATAAATATATTATGATATAATATATTTATAATTCAAAACGAAAACGAGGTAATGTTATGTCGAAAGCTCCTGCGGTTGACTATGCTTTGAGAATTATTGAGTTTTTTTCGGAGAACCGCAAAGATATTGGTCTTGCCGATATATGCAATTCGCTTGAAATTAACAAAAACGCCGCTTCGAGAGTTCTTGAAGCTTTGCTTGAATATAATTGGATTTATTTAAGCGACGATATTCAAAAAAAATACAGATTTACAATGAAACCGTTTTCGATTGTTTCGAAATGCACGCCGGAATATTATCTTGCCGAAATTGCGAAAAACGAATTGCGTAATTTAAATCGGCTTTTGGGCGACTCGGTATATCTTGGTGTGCGAAACAACGGCAACGCGCTTTATTTGCTTCATTTTGATTCCCTGAAAGAAGTGCGCATTAACGGCAAAATCGGAGGCGAATATCCGCTTTGTTCTTCCGCACCCGGCAAAGTTTTGCTTTCTTACGGAGATTATCCGGACGATTTTTCCGGCGAAGCGGAAAAAATCAAAGAAGCGGGATATGCGATTGACAACGAAGAATTTGCAAAGGGGATTATATGCATTGCCGTTCCCGTTTATGATTCCGATGGGGCGGTTATTGCTTCCGTTGGAATTTCATCGCTTACCATTTACGACGACATTGATTCGCTGATAACGGATAAGTTGCCGTTACTTGAAAGAGCGGCAAAAAAAATTTCGAAAAATTTGGGATATAAGGACGGTTTGGGTTATGCTTTGTGATTACGCTATTGAAAGATATATCAGAAAAAATTTTTATGACGATTTGAAAAGCCTTTCGCCGATTATCAGGTCTGCCGAAAAATTCAGGCTTGAAACCGAAGCTTTAAAGCTTAAAATTGAAAAAGACGATGAAATTATCGGGTGGTTATATTTTGACAACAACAGTGAAAACGCTTTGTTTGCGGACGAAATGCAAAGCGAGAGTTCGAAAAGAATTACGGACGCTCCGGATTTGTTTGGCTGTCGAACGAACGTTGACAGAGCGCACATTGTGATTGACTATGAAAGCGTATTGAAAAACGGACTTGTTTTTTATGAAAAGCAAATTGACGGGGAATTAAAAAAATATCCGCAAGACGAATATCTTGCGGCAATGAAGCGTTCCGTTGATTCGGTTTTGAACTTGATGAAACGAATTTCGGTTATAACGGAAAAGCGGCTTTTCAGTTGCGACGAATCGCAAAAATCGCAACTTATTTCGTTGAAACAAATGATTGACAAAGTTCCGTATTATCCGGCCGAAAGCTTTTGCGAAGCTGTTCAAGCGGTTTGGATATTGCATTTTTTGATTCCTTTATCGGAAAATGCGTGGTACAGTATTTCTTTGGGAAAATTTGACGAATATATGTATCCTTATTATAAGGCGTCGGTTTTAAACGGAATGACCGAGGATAAAGCCAAAAGCATTTTGCGCAACTTTTATAAACTATTGAACAGTTATTGCGACGGTGCTTGTCTTTTGAACGTTGGACCGAAATATAACGAATTATCCGAGCTGATTATTGAATGTCAAAAGGAATTTGAAATGCCTGCGCCTATTTTGGGTGCGAGGGTTGACGAAAACACGTCGGGAAAAATATGGGATTTACTTATTGACGAAAAATTATTTTCTTCGGGACAGCCGACTTTTTACGGAGAAAAATCCTGTATTAACGCTTTGATGGAAAAAGGCGTACCGCAAGGCGACATTGAAAAATTCTCAAACAATTCGTGTATGGGTATTGGAATCCCAGGAAACGAATTTAACAGTATGTGGGGATGTGTGCTTTCGGTTTCGAACATTCTTGAAGCCGCTGTGAATTGCGGTAAAATTTTAAAATCGGATAACATAATTGTGCCAAGCATTGACGAGCCGCGAAGCATTGAGGGATTGTTTGAAAATTTTGAAAAATGCGCAGAATATATGCTTGAGATATGTGTGAAATCGTATGAAGAACGAGCCGAACTCAGCAAAAGGACGCAACCCAACCCGTTTGTTTCGTTGCTGACTCCGGGATGCATTGAAAAGCGTTGCGACAGAATATCGGGGGCAAAATATCACAATGTGACGTTTGAATGTATGGGAATGATAAACGCTTCCGACGGAATTTGCGCCGTTGACGAGCTTGTGTTTAAGAAGAAGCTTTATTCTATTAGCGAAATTAACGAAGCTGTGAAAAATAATTTTGTGAATTTCGAAAATATTCGAAACGACATTATGAAGTGTTCGAAGTTCGGGGAAAATTCCGCAGCTGACGTTTATGCCGTTAGGGTAGCCGAAATTCTTTCGAAATTAATAAGAAAATTCAGCCATGGGAATATATATTATTGTCCGTCGCTGCACACAATCGACGCCAACGTTGCATACGGTGCGGCGCATGGGGCGGGCTATGACGGACGATATGCGGGAAAACCTTTTGCAAAGAATGCGGGGGCTTCCAACGAAGCGAGAAAATCGAATCCGACTTCGATGATATTATCGGCTTCTAAGTTGCCGCAACACAAATTTTTCGGGGGACAACCGATAGACGTTAATTTCGGTATTGACGCCGTTCGCAATCACAAAGCCGAAATTAAAACGCTTATAAACATTTATTTGGAACGAGGAGGATTGCAATTCCAAGTTAATTCGCTTTCTTCCAAACTTTTGAAAAGTGCAACGGAAAACCCGGAAAGTTACCCAAACTTGATTGTAAGAATCGGCGGATACAGCGACTATTTTAAGAAATTGCCCCAAAAAACAAAAAAAGAGTTTATTGAACGGCTTGAGTATGAAGAAATTTGAAGAATCGAAAAACGGTACGGTTATGGGAGCCGTACCGTTTTTTGATATTTTATTTGTTTTTTTCTTTGAGCAAATCTCTTATTTCGCCGAGCAGAATTTCTTCTTTGCTTGGCGGCGGAGGAGCTACCGGAGTTTCTTCGGGTTTTTCTTTTTTGGTGAGTTTTTCGGCTTTTTCTCGCATTGACGAAATGATTTTTATTACGACAAAGATGCAAAACGCTATAAGCAGAAAGTCGATTATTGTTTGAATAAAATTACCGTAGTTTAGAACCACCGACGGTATTTCCGGCACTTCCGCCGTTCCGTTGCCGATAACCGCTTTTCGCAAAACAAATTCTCCGGTTACTTTTCCGCCGCCCGTGATTGCGGAGATACACGGAGTTATTATATCGGAAACAAGAGAAGACACGATTTTGCTGAACGCGCCGCCGACAACGACGCCGACCGCCATATCTATTACGTTTCCTCGATTAATAAATTTTTTAAAATCCGCCAAAAATCCCATTATTTTGTTCTCCTTATATTTATTCGTATTTTTCAAAATATATTTTCATCTCATTTCAGTTCGCAAAGTTTTGACATACATTCGAATTGCAATTCGTTGATTTTTCCGTCGTTTACGAATTGCGTATCGAACATTACCACGCCGCCGGCTTCGTTTACGGCTTTTACGTGGTCTCGCAGTTCTTCGGGGGTATATCTTATTTGATTTTGTTCTTCTTTGTTTCCAACCCAAATTCCGGTGCTTCTGTCGCCGTTTTTCCACCAAAATCCGTTGCACAAAAATTCGAACCACAGGGCGTTTTCGACGTAGGGACTTTGCGGAATGGGTAAAAATTCGCTTGTTTCTCCGCTGGTGAAATCATCGAGGCGGCAGGGCGGGCGGTGACCGGTGTTGCAAAAACCTGCGTTGAATGTCATAAGAACATCGGGATTTCCGCTTCTTGCGGCGTTTTTGAACTTTTCAAGATATTGAAGTCTTGTGGAATCTTCGTAAAGCGTTTTGGAGCAACCGTCAATCCACCAAGCGAAAACCCTGTTGCCGTATCTTTGGGCATATTCTTGGAGGACTTCGCACCATTTATCCACAAAACTTTGAGGGATATATTCCGGTTCCTTTACAAGCGGCGTCCATTTTCCGTTGACGCAAACGGGTTGATTGGTGGTAAAGCCGAAAGCGTTGCTGGCTTTATGGCTTCTGTCTCGACACGGACCGTCGCCGGTATAGTACAGCATTAGGTCTATATCGTATTTTGCAAGCGCGTCGGAAAGTTCGAGTACTAAATCTCGCTTTGCGCATGCTTCGCCGGGAGCGTAGCCCGTTATTCTGTTGTATGCTTCGTTTGGAGCAAGCATACACTGCGTTACCTGCATCATGGTTATGCCCATAAATCCGCACCCCAACTCGCAGAGCTGTTTTGCCCAAAGTTCAACGTTGACTTTATCTACTCTTTCGCTCCACGCTTTGCCGTCGTGTCCGCCCAAAAAGTGGTAAAACACACCCCATTTTTTGCTTTGAAAGCGTTTGATGTTTTCCTGTATACTCATATAATTCTCCTTCTTGCCGTTGCTTTGGCGCAAATTTGAAGCGGGCAACGGCTGTTTTTATTATATATTTTTAAAAATATTAAAGTTTGCCTTTGTATACTTCTTCTTTAAGTATTCCTATGTAGGGAAGATTTCTGTATTTTTCGTCGTAATCCAAACCGTAGCCGACAACGAACTTATCCGGTATGGTATAGCCGCAGTAATCCACGTTTACGTTTACGATTCTTCGATCGGGTTTATTGACAAGCGCGCAAAGTTTTACGCTGTGAGCGTGTCTGTTTTTAAGATGGACAAGAAGATTGGAAAGAGTATGACCGGTATCTATTATATCTTCGATTACCACAACGTCGTAGTCTTCAAGCGTTTCTTCGGCAAGGTCGTATTTGATTTTTACCTGTCCTGTGGAAACGGTTCCGGAACCGTAGGAAGAAACTTTCATAAAATCCAATGTGCAGGGGATTTTTATTTCCTTAAGCAAATCCGCAGTGAAAGGCAGAGAGCCTTTAAGTATACAGACAAGCAGAAGGTTTTTTTCGGAATTTTGGTGATCCGCCGTTATTTCAGCGGCAATTTTTTTTACGGCGTTTTGGATTTGTTCTTCAGACAGCAGTACTTGTTCGATGTCGTTTTCGATTGAAGTTTTGAGCATAAAATGACAATCCTTTCAAGATTTTTATTCTTTTTCTTTTTGGCGAGCCAAGCGTTCTCTTTCGGCTTGCGAAGCTCTTAGGTATATCGGCGAAAGCCGTGCGCCGTCCGTGTTTTTGGCGTTTGGCGAAAAAATTGCGGTTTTGGCAACCGAATATGCGTTTTGGTACATATCCGAACTGTCGCAAACGGTATATTCAAAGTTTGGGTTATTTTGCGATTCGACGGCGATTTTATCGAAAAGTTTTTTGCACAAAACCGCACCGTCGCCCACAAGAAGAATTTTTTTGTTGACGAATTTTTCGTTTATATCGTTATAAAGTTCGGCGGCGGTGGAAAGTCTGTCGTTGCACAGTCTTTGTATTTTTCCGCTTTTTGCGCTGAAAAGTCCGTTGTAAAACTGAGAACGTCTTGCGTCCATTACGGGGCATATGACATATTCGGAATAATTTTTTACGTTTTCCGCCAAAGCTTCGATTGAAGAAACTTCGACGCATTTATGAGTTATTCCCTTTGCGGCGAGTCCGAAAGAAATTCCCTTTGCGGCGGCAACGCCTATTCTTACTCCGGTGAAAGAACCGGGACCGGCACTTACGGCGATAATTTCCAAATTATCGGTTGAAATTCCCGTTGCGCCAAGGCAAGCGTCGATCATCGGCAAGAGCGTTTCGCTGTGAGTGAATCCGCAATTTACTGTCCACAAAGAACAGGGGGTTATTTCTTCTTCGCAAACTTTTGCAACGCATACGGACGCCGTTTTTGCTGTTGTATCAATGGCAAGTATATACATTTTATCACCAATCTTTGTTATGTTAGATATATTATACAGTTTTGCGGTTTGAAAAGTCAAGACATTTTTTTAAAATATCAAGACATTTTTTAAATATATTTAATTTTTATGTTGCGGAATGAAGAGCTATACTTTCGATTTTATTGCGCAACGCCGGTTCTTGAATAAGCTTGCGTATGCCGCAAATTACGCAGTCAAGCGGATTTTCGGCAACTCTTACGTTTAATTTTGAAATATCGTGGAAATAAAAGTTAAGTCCTTTTAACAGTGCGCCGCCGCCGCTGAGCGTTATGCCGTTGTCGTAAATATCGGCGCAAATTTCCGGCGGCGCGGAATCCAGCACGGAGCGTATTGCTTCGAAAAGCGCGGCAAGCGGTTCTTGAATTGCTTCTCGTACTTCGGCGGAATATAATATGAATTCGGCGGCTTTTCCGTTGCGCATATTTCTGCCTTTTACTTCGATTGCGCCGATGTCCGAACTTGGGTGTGCGGAACCGATTTTGGTTTTTATTTCTTCGGCGGTTACCTGACCTATCAGGACGTTAAATTCCTGTTTTATATATGAAATTATGGATTTATCAAATGCGTTACCCGCAATTTTTACGGACGTGGAAGTTACTATTCCTCCGTGCGAAAGAATTGCTATTTCGGCGGTTCCCGCTCCTATATCCACAATCATACTGCCTTTTTCCGACATTACGGGAAGTCCTGCGCCCAGAGCCGCGCAAAGAGGTTCTTCGAAAATTTCGACGCTGCTTGCGCCCGCTTCGAGTATGGAATCCAGCACCGCCCGTTTTTCAACCTCCGTTATGCCGAAAGGAATGCAAACCATTACTTTGGGACGAAAGCCCAAAATCGGACCGAATCCCTTTTTTATAAATTCGCAAAGCATATCGGCGCAAAATTCAAAATCAGCAATTACTCCGTCTTTTACGGGACTGAGAGTTTTTATGGAGTCCGGCGTTTTGCCGAGCATTTTTTTCGCTTCGCTTCCGACGGCTATTACTTTTGACGTTGACCGTTCATACGCAACCATAGACGGTTCTCTTACGCTTATTCCCTTTTCTTTTGTATAGACAAGTGTATTGGCTGTGCCCAAATCTATTCCGACATATCTTGAACTGTTCAATTAGTCACTCTCTTTTCTCGGACGGAAACGAGGGTTCCGTCGGTTTTGTATTTTTTAGCAAATCGCATATATTTTGAAATTTTACGTTATAGCCTTTCGCTTCGAATTCCGTGAGAGGAAGTATTATTCTTTCGTAGGCATCTCGGATATATCCGTTATCATAAACTATTGCGGTATTGCCGTATACGGCTGTTCCGTTACTTATGATTACATTTTGCGCATTATGAGAAATGCAGGCATTTCGGCAAATTTTATTCTCGATTCCGCCAAGCGTGCGGCTGTGCGATTCGTTTGAAAGGTATATGGGCAAGCAACCGTATTTTGCAAGTTCCAAAACGCTTCGTATTGCGCTTGCGCCAAGGCACAACCCGTCGGTGGAAATTTCTTCCGGTTCGCACGAGGAAACTACATATAATTTTCCGCAACAGCACAACAATTCCGCCAAAACAACCGGATGACCGTGACGAATCATACTTATATTGTCGGCGCAACCGAAACTTTTGGGAAAAGAGAATATATTTTTACCGAATGTTACCGATAAAACAATGACCTCTTTTGAAAAGTCGCCCATATTGCCGATATAACGAACAGGAATTTCGGCAATGGTTTGGTTACGGTGTTTTTTGGAAAGAATTTGCAAAGCGGAGGTTATTTCGAAAGCTTGAGCGGCGGTAAACGCCATTATTCCCACGTTTTGAAAACCTTCGGTTTGAGCGACGGAAAGGGCTGTTTCACAAGCTTTGACCGCTTCAATTTTGTTTGTGCCGTTGTTTTTATCGTAAACGCCGCCGTCGCATTTTATAAATTTCACCGTATCCTCGCCGCTTTCACGGCACAGCGTTGCGATTGAGTTTCCGAAAAGGCTGTTGGTAAAAGCCGAGATGTTTCCGTTTTTTTCTTCCGCAACGCTATTAAGTTCGAATATGGGTATATCCAAAGGGAGAGACGATATTATGCTTCCTATTTTTTCGAACGGCGAAGTTATAAACACGCATTTATCGAAGCTTGCGCACAGCGGGATTCCCTCGGAAGCGTCGGTTTTTTCGCAATCGGTAAGCACAAGTATTTCGGGGTATGTACGCAAACCGTATGCGATTGTCAGAGGAACCAATACCGCACAATAGATTACTTGAAGAATTTTATAACTGTTATTTATGATTTCACAGCAGGACAGTGCGCTGTTGTTAAGGTTTTTTTGCAATTCGAAAAGCTCTTTTTTTCCGTTTTCGGTTGCAACGTATTCTTTGAATTTTTTTCGGTGAGCAACAATCAAATTGTATGCCGTAATGTTTTTTTGGTTGATATAGGCATCTCGGTATTTTTTGTATTGTTGGGTAATATCTTCTTCACCGGTGAGTTGTTTTGAGGAAATGATATAATTTGCAAACGCACAGTAGATACTTTTTTTGAAAAGAGCCGATTCGTTGCCGGTAGTTTTTCGGGTTTCGATATAACGGACAAAATTTGAAAGTCCTACGGCTTGGGCGTCTTTTTTCAGAATGTTAAGTTCGTGAATTTTTGAGAGCGTTTGAATGTTTTCGCAAAATGTGTGCAACATTGTGCACATTCCGTTTTTACTCATAATTCCGTTGGGAAATTTGAGTTCGTACAAATCGGCACACAAACATTCCTGGAGTTGGGAAAAAAGCCCGTTGCCGGGGTCCGCAAGCTTTTTGAAAGCCGAAACCGCCAACACAAAATCCGTTTTTTGCGAGTTATTTTTGGAAAGTTCGCTTATCAATTTTTTTATTCCGTTTATTGTATTTTCGGAAATTGCGGTTTGAGTCGGGAAAAGCTTTTTTATGCAAGCGTCTGCCGAAACGGCAAATGAGGCTATGCGTCTTGCTTTTTCGGTATCGGTATTTTTTCCGTTCCAAAGTTCGCCGAGGACAGAGTTCAATTCCGACGACGCCGAAGAAAGCTCTTTTTCAAGCTGTTCTCGGCGAGACAGATTTTCCAAAATTTCGCCTGTTTCTTTTGAAGATATTTTTTTATCGGCGGGCAAATATTTTGTTATTTCGTGGATAATGCTGTTTCGGACAAAAAGATTGTTTTCGGAATCTTTCCATTTTATGTAAAGTTCCGTGCATGATACGGACGCTATTCTGTTGCTTATAAAACTGAGGCGGCAGTTAATTTCGTGAAGTTCGTCGATTAAGTCGCACGCGCTATGGACGTTTTTTGCGCATCTGTATACGCTTTCGGCAAAAATTTGATTCGGAAGAAAATCTATTCCGGATTTTACGATAAGTTCCGAAAATTCGCCCAAAGCAAGCAGAGAACGCACGGAGGGCATATCTTTATCGGAGAGTTCCAGGCAATTTTTGGTGAAAGCGGACTTTTCGGAAAAAATTCTGATTTGTTCGGCTGTTTCTTGAAAAAGGGAAAACGATGATTTGGGTATTTCTTTTACGCTTTTTATATATTTCAGATATTGAAATATATCGGTTCGGCTTTTTTCGCACATTTCGGAAATTTCCGCCGCTTTGGCGGCAAGATTTTCGGAAATATCAATAATATTTTTGACGCTTTCTTCCGAAAGGTTGCAAATTTCCGTTTCGATGTTTATTGGGGGAACTTCGCATACGACGTCGTATTTGCAATATTCTTCAATGCAATCGTATAGGGACAATCCGAATCCGCATTCGGAATAAACTTGATTTGTGCGGAAATTAAGAGCGGATTCGGTTGCGGAAAAACCGTTATTTGCGATTTTGGGCGGATTTTGCGCTTTTGAAGTAAGGGTTCGAATATCATTTAAAATTCTGTTTTTGGTTTCGGCTTCTTCCGATATATAGAGGCACAATTCGTCGAGACCTTTTGTGCACAAGGTATTGCGGAGAGATTTTAGGGATTCGGGGTATTTTGAACAAACAAGAACGCCGTTTCCCGCAAGAGCGGCGCGAGATATTATGTTGGCGACCGCCTTTTTTTTGCCGGTTCCGTGAGCGCCGGAAATAACAACGCTATCGGTTTCGGCTTGTTTTACCGCTTCTCGCACGGTTGAAGAACATTCGAAAGGCAAGGTTGAATCGAAATTTTCGTTTTTTGCGTTTTCGTGTGGAGAAAGCGTATATTTTCCGTTTTCAAGACAGCTTTCGAATTTTTTTCCTTCCGTGCGTTCAAGGCAGTTTCTCATAAGCGCATAGGAAATATCGAACGCCGCCAAAAACGTATCGGAATAAAAAACAAATTTGCCGTTGCTTTCTTGTGAAATTTTTTTTATTTTTGATATGTAATCTTTCAGTTCATTTTGGCAAAGTTCGGAATTTGCGCCGATATTTAAACCGAATTCGGTGTGTTGGGCAATACGTTTGATTAAACTTGGGTTCGGCATTGCACCCCCGACTCCGTATGTGATTTTTATTGCGCCGGTTTCCACCGAAATTTTACAAGGAATATATGCGCACGGAACAAAACATTCGCTTCCGTTTTCGGTCAGCTTAACTGTTCCGCAAATTGCATAGACGGAAGTATTTTCGCAATTAAGAGAAGCTATTTTTGCCGTTTGGCAAAGCAGGGTTGCGTCGGAATTAAGTTCGTCGCGAATTTTTTCGGGGAAAAGCTTTTCGGCACAGAGCATATATTTTGACGGGTATGCGTAAACCGTCCCTTTTTTTACGCTTTCGGAAATTTTGTTTTTCAGCTTTTCTGCTTTTGCATCATAGAGTGTTTTTTCGGTTATGTTTCGGTGAATATCGTATATTCTTTGCGGTTGAATTTCGCATATTTCCGAAAATGCGTCCGGCGACGAGCATATGAATTCGTCGTCCAAAGCGGAAACGGTATATTCTTTTCCGTATTCAAGAGTTGAAGCGGCGCAAAGCCCCAAGGACGGCGTTTTATACGGAGAAAAATTGTAAACCGAAACCAAGTCGGCGTTTTTATCTATTTTTTTTACAACGTCGGAAACGCTTTCGTATCCGCCGTATATATCTTTTGCGCCGCAACCGTCGAACGGGCGCAACGACCTTACGCCGCAAAGTCTTGCGGTATATACGTTTACGGAATATGCGACTGCCGAACTGACTTTAAAAACAAGAGCGGTGGTTTCGGTTACGTTTTTTTGAAAATCGCTTTCTTCCGTACCGAGAAGTTCCAAAATATCAAAAACAAATATTTCTTTATTCAGAATTTTTTTTCGTAATTGCGAAACGCTTTCGCCGACCGCGTTTCCGGCGTAGTAATTGCCGAGACCGATTTTTATGAGAACTTTTATCGCTCCCGCTCCTCGGCGGAGAAAAACTATTCCCGGACGAAGACCGCAACGTTCCGCAAGCGAGCAATAAATCAGCGCGGCTTCCGTTTGACTGACGCTTTTTTTGTTTGAAGCCATAAGGCTGTCCGTATCGCGAATGATACATTCGCCGTCGGGCAATTCATTGTGAACCGAAGAATATGTAAGCTTTGCGGAAAGCATAAAATCCGCCAACGCTTCCGCGTGAAGAATTTGCTTGGGCGGTTTTTGAGAATGCTTTTTTTCCGCTTTTTCGGCATATGACGGAAGTTCGAGTTCGGCGGTTGCGGCAAATTCGCAATCCGGAAGAACGTATGAACAAACGAGTTCCGGGGGCATTTCGGGGCAAATATGCCCGAACGGAGAAATTTTTATATCTGCGGATTTTGCCGCGTGCGTTTTGCCTATGCAAACGGTTATGAAAATTTTTGCGTATGCGTTGTTTTCAAGCGAATTGATAAAATCGGCGTTGGGAACAATTTTAAATTTTTCGAGATTCAACTTTATTGCGGTTGCTCCGACGCACGTATAATCGCAAGCGCGAAAATCGGCGAGATTAAAAGCGAAATTAAGGATATCCGAGTTTTCGCATTTTGCGGTTATATTTACGGATAAATTTCCGTTAATATTGCAAATTGTTTTTTCAGACGTCAGCATTACGGATTTTATTAACGGAATACCGCAGAAAAAATGCGTTGCCGTATATGTTTGAGGCATTTCCGCCGATATTGAAAATTCGTTTTCGGAAGCGACATTACAGTCCATATTCAGTTCCTTTCGGTTATATTATATATAAAAAATTATATCGGACAATATTATAGCACAGTATTTTGCGTTTTGCAACTCGATAACCGAAAATTTTGTGAAAACTGTTTGGCGAAACGGAATTTTTCGGCGGTAAATTTTTAAACACAACGGTTGAAGTTTGTCGGCGTGCTTGAGTGCGGATATTCAAAATTAAAACAGTTGCAAAAATACGGTTCAAAAACAGTTTGCGGCGCGTCAAAGCGAATTCGGCCGTTTGCGGTTAGGCTGTTGGCTGACGGAATATTTTCGAGTTTATAAGAACGGTATAATATGCGCAAAAAGAATTTTCTTGCAAATTTGCGGGCTGTGTTATGCTGTGCTGTATTTATGCATACTGCCATGTGTGTAAGTATGCGGATATATAAGTATATTATTATATAGTAAAGCACGTTTTTTGTACGGCGAATTATTATGCAAAAGCTGTTTTGTGCGACGATGCGGTAAAATGATAAAAATTGAATATAACTCCGCATTTTGGGCAATAATATGCCAAAATGCGGAGTTATATTTTATTTTTTAAGGCGGTTGCGGTATAAATGAATATTGAAAAAAACAAAAGCGTTGCCGATAAGCTTGCTTACGACTCGGAACAGGATAAAGAAAAATATTCGGACGAAGAAAAGGAAATTGCCGAGAAAAATTCCGTTCAATTTTCGAATATTGAGGACAGCGGAAGCATTACGACAAAAAACGGCGGTATTTCGATTCATACCATAATTATTGCAGGTCAGATTGAGGGACATTCGGCACTTTCGCCGCAGGTTAAAACCACAAAATACGAACACGTTTTGCCGCAATTGGTGGGAATTGAGGATAGGGACGATATAGACGGTCTTTTGTTATTGCTTAATACTGTCGGCGGAGATGTTGAAGCGGGACTTGCCATTGCCGAAACCGTTGCGGGAATGTCCAAACCGAGCGTTTCGCTTGTACTTGGCGGCGGACATTCCATTGGCGTTCCGCTTGCGGTTTGTGCGGATAAATCTTTTATTGTTCCTTCCGCCACAATGACGCTTCACCCGGTGCGAATGAACGGACTTGTTATCGGTGTGCCGCAATCTTTTGCTTATTTTTCAAAAATGCAGGAAAGAATATTGAACTTTATTGTTTTTCATTCGAAAGCAAAAAAAGAGGAATTGCTTGATTTGATGATGAAAACCGACGAAATTGCAACGGACGTGGGAAGCGTTATAGACGGAGAATCGGCAGTGAAAATCGGACTTATTGACGAGGTGGGCGGACTTGCAAATGCAATGGAGGCATTGAAATCGCTTGTTTTAAAAAACGGCGTGCAAAAAAATTCGGTTGATAACATTGAAAAAACAGTCGGAAGAAAAAACGTTAAAAATAAAAAGGTTACGGGTAAAATGAAATAACAAATTACGGCGAATATTCTGAAATAAAATACGGAAATTATGGGTTGTGAAAAATTGCAATCAGATTATGAAATAAAGAATGAAAATAAACGAAAGCATTTAGATTACTTTTTTTAACGAGAATTTGACTTATTGATATGTGGAATTATCGGAAATTTATTAAACTGCGGCGTTCATTTTGATGAGCGTCGTTTTGTTATATGACGGTAATGGGGTGACGGTAAAAGACAAAGCACTTTAAGGTTGCGTTATTTGCATTGGAAATGTGGGATATAGTTAATTTTTTTGTTCGGACGGTTTGTAACTTTTTTTATTAACTGTTGACGAAAAAGGGCGTTGATGTTAAAATAATTATATGGAATGATTTTTTTATAGGCGTATATTCGGAATTTGATATATTTTACATATAATGGAATCAGTGCTGAAAACAAAGGGGAAAGCATATGAAGCTGAAAGACAAAATTAAACATATTTTTTTTAAGAGCGACAATTCATCGGCTTTTAAAAAGGCTTTTGCGGAAAAAATAAACAACCGCCATGTCAGATACGTTACTGAACGTTTTGACGGGATAGAAGAAATTGTCGGCAGAGAGGGGCACATTAATATTCTTCCGGGCGGCGAAGAACTTGCCGTTACTTGCGGAATTACCGAAATTTTCAGAGCCGAAATTCTTTCGCTTACAATGGGAGAGCTTATGAGTGCGGACGGAGTGGTTTTGAAAGGATATGATTATTGCACCGAAAGAGAAAGGGAAATTACAGCGTTTTATAAATATTACAGATAACTGCGTTTTTTTGAATGAGAGGAGTATTGAAAAAATGCTTATATATATAAAAAAATGGTTTAATTTTTTATAAGTACTTGAAAAATTCAATTATATGTGGTAATATATAAAACGGAAGAGTTAATTTGTCAACTCTTTTCGATATAAGCTAAAAATGCCGTATATGGCAAAAAAAAGAAAGGAATTTTCAGTTATGGAAAAGAAATTGAGAATAGGCATCATTGGATGCGGCGGTATTGCAAACGGAAAGCATATGCCGTCTTTGAAAAAAATTCCGGAAATCGAAATGGTGGCTTTTTGCGATATTATTGAATGGAAAGCGCAAAAAGCGGCAAGAGAATTCGGTGCGGAAGGCTCAAAGGTTTATACGGATTATAAGGAACTTTTGAAGGACGAAAGCATTGACGTTGTTCACGTTTGCACACCTAACAGAAGCCACAGTTTTATTACCGTTGACGCTCTTCATGCGGGAAAACACGTAATGTGCGAAAAGCCCATGGCAATTAATTCCGCCGAAGCGAAAAAAATGCTTGATGCCGCAAAGGAAAGCGGTAAAAAGTTATCAATCGGCTATCAGGGCAGACAGGCTGCCGAAAATCAGTTTGCAAAGGAATATTGCGATAACGGAAATCTTGGCGATATTTATTTTGCAAAGGCTCATGCAATAAGAAGAAGAGCTGTTCCCACATGGGGTGTGTTCCTTAACGAATATGAACAGGGCGGCGGTCCGCTTATTGATATCGGTACTCATGCGCTTGACCTTACTCTTTGGATGATGAACAATTATAAACCTAAATATTGCGTTGGAACAACATATCACAAGCTTAACAATCAAACAAGAACCGCCAACGCTTGGGGAGATTGGAAACCCGAAGAATTTACGGTTGAAGATTCCGCATTTGGATTTGTGGTTATGGAAAACGGCGCGACAATAGTGCTTGAATCCGCATGGGCACTTAATACTCTTGAAGTGAGAGAAACACGTTATCAGCTTTGCGGAACCAAAGAAGGACTCGATACATTTACCGGAAAAGTCAGAATTAACGGAGTTGAATGCGGAAAGCAGTATACAAAAACTCCCGACCTTGAAGCGGGCGGCGTTGCATTTTACGACGGCAACGGCAACGGTTCTCCGCAGGAAAGAGACGCAAGAGCATGGATTAATGCGATTCTTAACGATACCGACCCGGTTGTTCTTCCGGAACAGGCATATTGCGTAACACAAATACTTGAGGGAATTTATGAATCCGCAAAAACCGGAAAGCCTTATTATTTTAATTAATGTGTTTTATCAAAACAGGTATGAAAAATAATGAGCAAATTTAATATTTCCGTTGATTTCGGTAAAATTAATGGTAAAATTAAGCCGATGAACGGAACAAACTGCGGTCCGAGGCAAGGTGGCGCAAAACTTTCAAAGGATATGACAAAACAGTTTCGCGAAATGGGAATTACATATTCTCGTCTTCACGATGTGGAATATCCTTACGGAAGTAATCAGTTTGTGGATATACACTGTATATTTCCGAATTTTGACGCTGATGAAAACGATGAAAGTTCATATAATTTTGCTCCGACCGACAGCTATATTAACGCTATTGTGAATTCGGGAGCAAAGGTATTTTACCGTTTGGGAGAATCGATTGACCATTACCCGAAAAAATTATACGTAAATCCGCCGAAATCCCCCGAAAAATGGGCAAGAATTTGCGAGCACATTATCAGCCATTACAACGAAGGCTGGGCAAACGGTTTTTATTTGGGAATTGAATATTGGGAAATATGGAACGAACCGGATAACGATAAGATGTGGACCGGAACAAAAGATGAGTTCTTTGAGCTGTACGGATTAACCGCAAACAGACTGAAAAAACGGTTTGGAAACAAAATAAAGGTTGGCGGTTGCGGCTTCAGCGGATTTTATATGCTGAATCGTGAAAATCCGTCGGAATGGTTTAAAACTCTTGTTCCGTATATGCACGATTTTTTGAAATATATAACGGACGGAAAAACCAAAGCACCGCTGGACTTTTTTTCCTGGCATTGTTATGCCGACTTTCCCGAAGAAATTGCGTTGCATGCAAAGTTTGCCGAAAATATTCTTGAAGAATACGGATTACGTAATTGCGAAAGCATACTTGATGAATTTAATATGTATTACTGTTTTCGCTCTTTCACGCCTTTTGTAAAAGGCAGTTTTGCGGATATGGCGGCGTCGCTTATTATTGCTCAAAAAAGCAGTATTGATATACTTATGCAGTACGGTATTTATATAAACCAAACTTATAATAACTTTTTCGGAACGGCTACGGACGGAAAAACCGTTATTCCGTATGCCGCATACGGAGCTATGCAAGCGTTTGACAAAATTTACCGTCTTGAAAACGAAGTTGAAACGACAGGCGATTCGGAAGGTGCGCTTAACGTTCTTGCCGCTGCTGATGGGAATAACGCCGGAATAATGCTTGTTTCAAGAGAACTTGAAGGCGAAATTGAAATACGGCTTAACAATTGCAAATACGGCAATTACGTTGTTACCGTTTATGATGAATCGGATGACGGAACGGAAAAAGTTATTACTCTTCCGAAAGCGAAAATCGACGATGGAAAAATATTAATACATATGGAAAAACGCAAAGTCGCATATATCTCATTAAATTAAAACAGTATAATTATTTTTGAATTTGGAGGACAATATTATGAAATTAGGTCTTGTAACGGCTTCACTTAGCAATATGCAAGTGGAAGAAATGCTTAAATATGTTACTTCGATTGGCGTTGAGGCTGTGGAAATCGGCGTTGGCGGTTATCCGGGAGAAGCGCATTCGCATCCTGAAGATTTGCTTGCGGATAAGGCTAAACTTAAGGCATATAAGGAGCTTTTCCCAAAATACGGAACGATTATTTCGGCTCTTTCCGTGCACGGTAACGGAGTATCGCCGGATAAGGATTTTGCCGCTAAGTGCGATTATGAATTCGACAGAGCTTGCAGGCTTGCAAACGAGCTTGAAATTGACACTGTTATTACTTTTTCGGGTTGCCCCGGCGGAAGTCCCGAAGATAAAATGCCCAACTGGGTAACTTGCGCATGGCCGCCGGAATATCTTGAAGTAATTGATTATCAGTGGAACGACGTTCTTATTCCTTATTGGAAAAAGAAAGCCGAAATTGCAAAGCAATACGGCGTTAAGAAAATTGCGTTTGAAATGCATCCCGGTTTTTGCGTATATAACACGGAAACTTTGTTTAAGCTGAGAAACGCCGTTGGCGATATTATCGGCGCGAACTTTGACCCGTCGCATCTTATTTGGCAGGGAATAGATCCTGCTAAGGCGATTATAGAAATCGGCAAGGCAGGGGCTATGTTCCACTTCCATGCAAAGGATACAAAGATTGATAAATATAATACCGCCGTTAACGGAGTTTTGGATTATAAGCATTACAGCGACGAAATTAACAGAAGCTGGGTATTCAGAAGTCTTGGCTACGGCACAAGTGCGGAAACTTGGAAAGAAATGGTATCCGCTCTTCAGCTTATAGGCTATAACCATGTTATGAGCATTGAGCATGAAGACAGCTATATGACAAGCAAGGAAGGTTTGGAAAAGGCGGTGGCGTTCCTTAAGGGCGTTATTATTTCCGAACCCAAGCCGAACGGTATGTTTTGGGCATAAGCGGCTTTTATATATAAAGCGTTAGGGGTGTTGTTATGAAAAGGTTGTTTTTGGGAATATTCGCCGTGGCAGCGGTTACGGTTCTGAACGCTTCGGTTTTTGCGCAAAGACAGTCCGAATGTCCGGTAACTTTTACGAGTGTTGATGAATTGGGCGATTCTTCTTTCACAATGACGGATTTTGAAGTGAATTCGGTTGAAAATTTAATCGGTACCGGCAAAAGCAGAATAACTTATTCGTTAAATACAAACTCCGATTATATTTTTATGGATATGGTTGTGCGGTGTTATGACCATAACGGTATGCCGCTCGAAGTTTTGGATTTTAATCCTCAAGCCGAATATACAGATGTTCCGGAACTTACGGCAATGCTTGAGCTTGAACCTAAATATTCCGATGAATCAAGTGACACATATTTTTACTGTAAATATGTAAACGTTTATTCAACCGACGGCAGGGCGTTGGGAATACCGCTTTTGCAAGCGCCGCTTTATAAAAACGTTGGGTGGCACGAAGCAGTTAAGCTGTATTCGCTTGACGGGCGAACGATAGAAGTTGCGCCTTATGATGTTGAAGCATATCAAAATGTCGGTTGGTATCTTTGGGAAGACAGAGCTTTTGCGTATGCGGAGCAAAAATTTGCTGAAAACAGGGACGCAGGCAAACATTATGAAAATATACAGCTTACAACTTTTTGGCTCAATTATTTAACCGGCACAAAGCACGAATTTTCTTTGTATGCTTTACGTACTTCCGCAATGGATTTATGGAGAAACGAGGTTAAAGCTCCCGTTGCTTGCAGCGGAGTTTCGTTTGAAAATTCCGACGGGGAAACTTATGTAAGTATTACTGTTACAAACGTTGACTATAAAAAGGTGGTTTCCTTTAAGTGTACGTTTGATATTTATGATTCGGACGGAAATTCGACGGGCTATGATTATAAGTATTATTATACCACAAACGCAAATCTTGTTCCCGCAGACTCTCAAAGTTTTAAATGGAAAAACGCTACGGCAAACAATCCGCAGGGAATAACGAATTTCCGTATGCTTGAGG